>DAOLIO010000018.1:3733-23853 GCA_035328505.1 Azonexus sp. | reverse complement strand
GCTTCATGGAAGAAGGCGAGCTCAGTCTCCCCTACCTGATACTCTCTCTGATGGCCTTTTCGCTGACCTTTCCGGCGCGTCCGCGTCTTGAGGAATCTTTCGCCCGTAGCGTTATCAACATCATTTCTGGCTGGCTGGTATTGGCATCGCTGATATTATTTTTTGGTTACGCAACCAAAGGCTTGAGCCTGTATTCAGAGAATGCCGTCTTGACCTGGCTATGGGCTGCGCCGATGAGTCTCATCGTGGCCAATGGCTTGTTTCGTGTTGTTGCGCCCTTGCTACTTCAAGCACAGGGAGCCAAGCGTGCTGTGATCATTGGCATGAATGAACAGGGCGCCCAATTGGCCAGCCGCCTTGCAAAAAGTCCCTATAGCGACCTGAAGGTACTCGGCTTTTTTGACGATCGAAATCTTGCGCGCCTCCACGCTATAGGTCACGATGGACCACTACTCGGCCGGATCGTACAAGTCGCCGACTATGTGAAGCATGAGCAGGTCAACCTGATTTATATTTCCTTGCCGATGGCCACACAACCCCGCATTCTCCGCTTGCTGGACGAATTGCGGGACACGACTGCGTCAATTTATTTCGTTCCAGACATGTTCGTCACAGACATTATTCAAAGCCGCATGGAAACGGTCTGCGACATGCCGGTAGTCTCTGTCTGCGAAACGCCGTTCACCGGCAGCAACGGGATAGTCAAGCGATTGTCCGATATTGTGCTTTCACTGCTGATATTGGTGCTGATTTCGCCCGCCCTGCTCATCATTGCTTGTGGCGTCAAATTTACCTCACCGGGACCCGTCATTTTCAGGCAACGTCGCTACGGGCTGGATGGTCAGGAAATCGTTGTTTATAAGTTCCGCTCAATGACCGTCTGCGAAGATGGATCTCAAATCACGCAGGCAAGCAAGGGGGACATGAGAATTACCAAGCTTGGTCGATTTTTGCGCAAGACCTCGCTTGATGAATTGCCCCAGTTCATCAACGTCCTGCAAGGCAGTATGAGTATCGTTGGCCCTCGTCCACATGCAATCGCGCACAATGAGCAATACCGCAAGTTGATCAACGGTTACATGGTCCGCCACAAGGTCAAACCAGGCATTACAGGCTGGGCTCAGGTAAATGGACTGCGTGGTGAAACGGAGACGCTGGACAAGATGAAGGCGCGTGTCGATTGCGATCTGGACTATCTGCGCCACTGGTCGATCGGTCTGGATCTATACATTATTTTCAGAACGATGGCAGTAGTCCTCAAAGATCAGTATGCCTATTGAATTCGCTCAGTGTCTGCCAGTTAGGCGACTTGGGTTGTCTGTGGTTGCTTATGCCAAATCACTCACCAAGAAATCAGGTAAATTACCCTCGAACTCTAAAGCCCCTGCTACTTAAAATGGGTGGACGTCGGCTAGCTTCAAAATTTTTTTGAAAAACCAAAGTAGCTGACGGGATTGCGACAACGTTGAATCGTAATCCCGACAAAACCAAACTCAGCGTACGGTATCAAGCTCGAGTGATAATGTTGTGTTACCTAGCTTGGCCTTTATCGGCGCTGCGAGAATATCCCCTTTGGCTGACTCTGCCGTTCCACCCTTGGAAATCTTTGCGCTGACCAATACGTCTGAAAATTGGGAGATGGTACGGCTAGGCATAATTGCCAAACTATCATCAAGTCGAAATTCAATCGGAAAATCCATGGCTTTGAATCGACCAACTGCCAGCGGGGGGCCATTTCCATCTGGAGCCTTGGCAACAACGAATACAGTATCACTCGCAGAAACCTGACCCTTAAGTTTTGGGCTAATTGTTACAACCCCGGCAACAGCTGACATCGCAACGCCTGTGTTGCCAACTGCAACGGGCTTCTTGCCTGTAAGCATCGAATTTGCTTCTGCAATATTGGCATCTGCAAGTTTTCTATCCATTGAATCAACGGCTGCCGCAGCCTTCATGCGCTTCCAGAATTCAATCGCCTGCTTGTAATCCGCCCTGTCAAAGGCTTCACTACCTGCCAAGGCAAGGGCTTTGACGTGTTTTGGATCCGCCGCCAATGCACGCTTGACTATCTTTCCACCCTCTGCATCCCACTTCCTATCATTGGCCATTACATGAGCATCAGCCCAGTCGGTCAATGCATTTACATCCAAAGCGACTAATGGAGATGCCTTCTCGTAGGCCGAATCAGCTTCAGCAAATTTTTTCAGCTCGCTGTAAGTCTTTGCCAATAGAAGCCAGCCTTCACCGTTGTTCGGATCCTTTGCCATTTTGTCAGCAAGTTTTTTAACGACGGTATTCAGATCACCGCCGGCATTGGCTTGATTGCCTGGCTTCGCTGCTGGTAGCTTTGCAAAGTCTTCGGTGACGCTTGTCGGCTGGCTAACTTTTGATGATATTGCCCAATAGATTCCGCCAGCCACCAAAACAGAAACCACCACAGGCAACAACCAGCGCCAATAGGACGGCCGATTTTGTTCCTTGACCTCAGATGGACTCTGCAAAACGGCAGCGTGTAGTAGCGCCTGCTTAGTGTCAAATTCATTCTGATCAATTCGGCCTTCAGCCCGAGCGATCAAAAGCTCCCTTAATTCAACTGCAAGGTCTGTTTTCACACCTTTTTGCGATGCAAGGCGCTCAAGTCCGAATAGCAACAATAGCGAAATGACGACACTAGCTACACCGATATATACAAATAACATAAATCTTCCACTTAATTCTGTTTAGGGTTTAGGCGAATCAGTCAGAAACCACTTAGGCTGACCGACTAGCTATCGATAATCCCAGCGCAACCCGAGATAGAGATATTCCCGCCTATTCTTACTTGTAGTGACTCCCGAATTCTTGGACTCACTGTAGCCGATCTCTCCTTCAATGGACAAACTGCTACCCCATTGATGAACCAATTTCATGCTTGGTGAAAACTGGGTTGAATTCTGTCCACTATCGCTCTTCTGAGTGTAATAGCGAGCATTACTTTCAAGACGCCAGTTTTCCATAATCGGGAAAATATAACTCAACCCCAAGTTCTGTCCGGTATATGTCGGTCCTGCTACCCAACCAAAATAAGTCACGCCAACACCATTTTGAACAAATAGGTTGGTGCCAATCGCTTGAAACGAATACATATTGGTCCTGCCCGATGCTTCCGAGCTGGCGCGACAGGTCTTGGTGATCAAATCGTAACTATCAGCCAAACAGATCCCCATCTCCGAAATTCGAAGTGTACCGCGCGGGCCATCAACACACAGGGGATCATTTGGATTAGCATCATCCTGAATCTCCTTGCACATTTGTCCAAGCGGAATAACTGCATTCGTTCCAGATATCTGTGAAGTCCTGTAATCAAAACCGAACTGCCAGCGATCTCCAACTGGAACCGTAACCCCTGCCGCAAACATGGTAGATAGAGCTGTGCTGTCCGAAACCAGTTGCCGCGACTGGGTCATACCTACATTGGACACAAGATCAGTAACCGTCGGATAACTTGCTGCTGGCAACGCATTAGTCAGACTGTAGGACGGGCTTCTCCGAAAATCATAAGACAGAAAATAATTATTGCCCCACTGATCCAGATAGTTTGCCTGACCCATACCGATATTGAGCCCTTTATAGAGCAAATCGTAGTCGAGCATGCCAAAACCGGTAAATTGACCATCAAAGTAGCGAAATTCTGAACCCAGTGCACGACGATTCAAGTAACCATCTATATTTTGTTCAATCGCATAAAGACTGGCCCCTGGTCGTGAAACCTGAGGTAACAATTCGAAACTTGCACCATAAAAATCTTTCTTGAATGGAGAGCCAAATTCCACTGCGTTTCCATAGACAGCACTCACCTTCCAGTCAGGCGTCAAGTTGTAACTGCCGGTAATCCCATCAAAACGCTCAAGAACACCACCACCATTGGGATTCTGTCGACCAGCCCGGACAAAATAGCCGATCTCTCGATCCGTGCGCTCGACATAGGCAGAATAGATTCGATTGTAGTTACGGCTCTGCTGCATGAAATTTCTGCTATCAGTATCTCGAAAAACAATGCGTGTGTCGGTTACCGAATCGCGCAAACGGGCGCTAACGCTTGCAGAGGACACCAAGGATTCTTGGTCACGCCTCATAGGCCCATTGTCCTGCTTTGATTGCCCAGTAAAGAAATATGAAGACAGACTTCCATTCACCGTCCACTCCGCCGGTTTATCGTCACGAACCAATCGAGCTACCGGGCGCCGAATAGTATTGACGGCAGGCAATGCATCAAGACGCTGCTTGACCCTTAGCGCATCCGGGGAGCTTGGATAGAGTTTCAGATAGAGATCGTATTCCGCCTTTGCTTTGGAAATTTCTCCATTTTTCTCTCGCGCCTCACCGATTAGCGCCTGAGCCGGCATCGTTTGCAAATTGCTTGGCAGACTCAGGATACGGTTCATGCGATTAATTGCTTTTGGGTAGTCACCCTTGTCGAAGGCTTCTTGACCATCAACAAAGAAGGCATGTGCCATCTCTTCAACTTTTTCGGACGACATTGGCAGTGCAAGTGCCGGCTTTTCGATATCAGGTTTTTGCGTAACTGGCGCAACTGCACTTGCAATAGTGTCGGCAACAGCCGGCTTTGTCGGAACTACCGGCGCTTCAACTTCACTTTTGTCCGTTTTCTTGGAAACTTTCGACGGTACAATCGCAGTGTCCTTTTCCTTTGAAGAGAACTCGGCCGGCACCATGATGACGACACTGCGGCTATCCTCGCCAGCCCTGACCGCATACCGCGTCTTTCTGGAAAAGGTAATCAGCATTCCATTGACCAGTTCCGGATAAGCCACGGTGAACGGAGAAATGACGTCATTTTTTGGAGAGCGCCTTACTTCCTGCATGATCTCGCTTTCTGAAAAACCTGGCTTGGTTACCCGAAAGAAAATACGCAAGAACTTGCCTTCGTCGTCTGGCACATGCCGAAGGTATTGAATCTCGGTAGCAAACCTGATCGTCACTTCAGCCTGATTGCCTACGCGAACGACGTCGATCGAATCAATAATCGCCGCGAATGCATTTGCACAGGTCAAAAAACAAACGGCTAGAATCACTCTGGCAAATTTGGCCATCATTGCAGAAATCAAAGATTTTGTTGAGATTCGGCCAGCAATTTCCACCATCAAGATCAATTCCAACTAGTAAAGAGTTTGCCTTTTGAACCCAATGGTTTGTGGCAACCTGAGAATGAGCAGTCCGTTGCTTTTGTCGTTTTGCTATCGTGCGTCAAAGACTTTTTGTCCATGCTGCCCATGAATGTCGTACCAGTCAGATGACATGTCTTGCAAATCAACCCGGAGGGTGTAGCCGGACCATGGTTCATCTTTTCAGTGGCAAAAGAGGTAGTGCTGCTATGGCAATTGGAGCATTCATTTCCAAGCAAGCCGGCTAGCGTGGTCGGAACATGATTGGACGGTTTGGCGACAACCCCCGTATATCTTGCGTCATGGCAAGTTTGACATGCGACGGTACCTACGTGATTAAAGGTATACGTACCAACCCAGGCTGTCTTGTTGTGACATGCATCGCAGCTGGCAGTCGTTGGCAAGTGATTTGCTGGCTTGTAATCCATTCCCGGATAGCTAATCACATGACAACTTGTGCACGTACCCACACCAACGCCAGTGTGTGCATACGGTGTGATAAGCGGCAACCACGCAATGCCGGTGCGGTGACATACATCGCAGGATTGCGTTGTTGGGATATGCAAAGGCGGCTTTCCGGCAGCTGCTGTACCGTTGTGGCAGGTAGCACAGGTTTTACCACTTAACTGACTTGCGGTATGAGCGAAGCTAGTGGGCGTCCACGCAGTAGTCAGATGGCAGGCGTCACAGGATTGCGCTGTAACGATATGCGTCGCCGATTTAACCTGTGCATTCTGGGCTGTATATCCGCCAGTATGGCAATTTAAACACTGCCCCGTTGTCCCCGTATGATTCATCGTTGCCGGTGCAAAGAGCGTGTAGTTCTTGTGACAGGTATCGCACTGCGCAGTTGTAGGAATGTGTCCAGTTCCGGAGGGCTTAGCCAGCGCATTGACCGAAACGTAGGCTCCACTGTGGCAGGTAGAACACTGGCCCGTTGCACCGATGGAATGATCCATTTGGGCAGGTTTAAAGGCCACATAATTTTTGTGACAGGAGTCACACTGTCGCGTCGTAGGGATATGGGTCAGTGTTTTTCCTGGCGCAGTCGTGCCATTGTGACAATTTGAACAAGTTCCTACCGCTGTTGCGGCATGAGCATAGGACGCGCCGGTCCAGACCGTCGTAGATTTATGGCAAGTATCACATTGAGCGGTCGTACTGACATGGGTCGCTGACTTGGTCTGGGCATTGACGGCTAAGTAAGCGCCGCCATGACAGGTCAGACATTGTCCGGTCGTTCCGGCATGATTCATCTGGGCAGGCGCAAATGCCGTGTAATTCTTGTGGCATGAGTCGCATGCAGCCGTAGTCGGAATGTGGGAAAGATTCTTGCCCAGCGCATTGCTCCCGTTATGGCAGGTAGCGCAGCTTCCGGCAACTACGCCGGTGTGGGCGAAGGTGGTGGGCTTCCAGACGGTGGTCGAGTGGCACGTATCGCAGGACTGTGCCGTCGGGATATGTGTAGCCGGTTTGATCTGCGCGTTCAGGGTTGTATAGGCACCGCTGTGACAGTTCGCACAGACGCCAGCAGTCCCCGTATGGTTCATGGTCGCGGGGGCAAACGCTACAAAGTTCTTGTGGCAGGTGTCACATTGCGCAGTCGTCGGAATATGGTTGGTCGACTTGCCCAGACCATGTGATGGTCCGGGCAAACCGTCGTGGCAAGTTGAACAGACATTGGCGGTCACAACGCCCGCAGCCGTGTGATTAAAGGTTGCAGTTGCCCAGGTCGTCGTCGACGTGTGACACGTCGAACATTGAGCCACAGTTACGGCATGCGTTGCCGGCTTCATCTGTGCGTTCTGCGACAGGTAGGCACCGCTGTGGCATGTGGAGCAGCCCTGACCTTGCACCGACGCCAGGGTGTGGTTCATCACTGAAGGCGACCATGAAACAAAACCATTTGTGTGGCAGCTATCGCACTGTTCGGTAACCGGGATATGAGCTGCCGACTTCGCCAAGGCGTTTACCGAAACATACGCTCCACCATGACAGGTTGAACATTGACCAGTCACCCCGATGGTATGGTCCATTTTCGCTGGCTTGAATGCTACATAATTATTATGGCAAGAATCACATTGCCGCGTCGTCGGTATATGGGTAAGCGATTTGCCTAGAGCAGTAGCCCCATTGTGACAAGTCGAACAAGCCCCCACCGCTGTTGCCGCGTGGTTAAAACTCGCATTTGCCCAACTGGTGGTCGATGCGTGGCAAGTATCACATTGAGCGGTCGTACTGACATGGGTCGCTGACTTGGTCTGGGCATTGACGGCTAAGTAAGCGCCGCCATGACAGGTCAGACATTGTCCGGTCGTTCCGGCATGATTCATCTGGGCAGGCGCAAATGCCGTGTAATTCTTGTGGCATGAGTCGCATGCAGCCGTAGTCGGAATGTGGGAAAGATTCTTGCCCAGCGCATTGCTCCCGTTATGGCAGGTAGCGCAGCTTCCGGCAACTACGCCGGTGTGGGCGAAGGTGGTGGGCTTCCAGACGGTGGTCGAGTGGCACGTATCGCAGGACTGTGCCGTCGGGATATGTGTAGCCGGTTTGATCTGCGCGTTCAGGGTTGTATAGGCACCGCTGTGACAGTTCGCACAGACGCCAGCAGTCCCCGTATGGTTCATGGTCGCGGGGGCAAACGCTACAAAGTTCTTGTGGCAGGTGTCACATTGCGCAGTCGTCGGAATATGGTTGGTCGACTTGCCCAGACCATGTGATGGTCCGGGCAAACCGTCGTGGCAAGTTGAACAGACATTGGCGGTCACAACGCCCGCAGCCGTGTGATTAAAGGTTGCAGTTGCCCAGGTCGTCGTCGACGTGTGACACGTCGAACATTGAGCCACAGTTACGGCATGCGTTGCCGGCTTCATCTGTGCGTTCTGCGACAGGTAGGCACCGCTGTGGCATGTGGAGCAGCCCTGACCTTGCACCGACGCCAGGGTGTGGTTCATCACTGAAGGCGACCATGAAACAAAACCATTTGTGTGGCAGCTATCGCACTGTTCGGTAACCGGGATATGAGCTGCCGACTTCGCCAAGGCGTTCGCGTAAACAAACGACCCGCTGTGGCAATAGGAACATTTGCTCGCGGTTCCTGCATGATTCATTTGAGCAGGTTTGAACGCAGCAAAGTTTCCGTGACATGTATCACATTGTGCGGATGTTGGAATGTGATTGATAGGTTTGCCAAGAGCAGTCGTTCCGTGGCAGTTGCTGCAGGTTCCAGTAGCTGATGCAGCGTGCACGTACGTTGCGGTTGCCCATGTCGTCGTTGAGCTATGGCATGTATCACACTGATTAGCAGTCAATACGTGGGTCGTCGGCTTGGTCTGCGCGTTGACCAAGAGATAGCTCCCGTTGTGACAGGTCGAACATTGGTTGGATGTGCCAGCATGATTCATCAAGGCCGGAGCGAATACCGTGTAATTCTTGTGGCAAGAGTCGCAAGCAGCTGAAGTAGGAATATGCGATAGCGCCTTCCCCTTGGCGCTGGTACCGTTGTGACAAGTGGCGCAAGAACCGGCAATTACACCTTGATGGGTAAATGCTGTCGGCCTCCAGGCATTCGTCATATGGCAAGTGTCACAGGACTGATTGGTCTGAATGTGCGTTGCTGTCTTGATTTGAGCATTCTGTGCAGTGTAGGCGCCAGCATGACAAGTTGAACATTGCCCGGCCGTTCCCGTGTGGTTCATTTGTGCAGGCTTGAATCCAACGTAGTTGGTATGGCAGCTATCACATTGTGCTGAACTTGGGATATGAGTCGTCGGCTTGCCCAACGCAATTGTTCCGTTGTGGCAAGCGCTGCAACGTCCGGTGGCCGCAGGAATTAATACTGAGTGGTCTTGAGTATGTGTTGCCCATGACGTCGTTGACGAGTGGCAACTAGAACACTGTGCAGCGGTCACTTGATGGGTCACCGGTTTAACTTGGGCATTTTGCGGCAGGTAGCTACCACTATGACAACCTGCACAATCGGTTAGCCCACTGTGACTCATTACCGCTGGCGCCCAATTAGTAAAACCATTCACGTGACAAGTATCACATTCCGCCGCAACCAGGATATGGCCCACTGGCTTAGTCAGGGCATTCTGGGCTACAAACGTTCCGTTATGGCAGTTCGAACACGTCCCACTCATCCCGACATGGTTCATCAGTGCTGGTTTGAATGAATTGAAGTTCTTGTGGCAATTGCTGCATTGCTGGGCACCTACCGGTATATGGCTGTTGGGTTTTCCGAGAGCCGTTGCTCCGTTGTGACAAGTTGCACAGTTACCGTAAGCAGTGGCCGCATGGACAAATGTGACGACAGTCCATGCGGATGTTGAGCTATGGCAAGTATCACACTGTGCGGACGTACTAACGTGAGTGGGCGACTTTGTTTGTGCATTCATTGACGTATAGCCACCAGAATGGCAAGTCGCACACTGGCCATTGGTACCCGCGTGATTCATCTGCGCAGGTTTAAACGCAGTGAAATTGCTATGGCATGTATCGCACTGCGCCGTAGTCGGAATATGCGTTGTTGGCTTGCCAATGCTGCCGTTGCTGGTTAGGGCAGTCGTCCCGTTATGGCAGGTCGAGCAGCGACCGTTTACCGCAGGATTAGCCGTAGCATGATTGAATGTACCAGTTGCCCAAGAGGTCGTCGAGTTATGGCAAGTCGAACATTCAGCAATCGTTGGAAGGTGAGTAGTCGGTTTGATCTGGGCGTTTTGCAAGACATATGTCCCGCTATGGCATGCCGAACACTGGGTTAGCCCAGTGTGATCCATCGCAGAGGGAACCCACGTCACATAATTGCTATTTTTATGGCAAGTGTCGCAGGCCCCGGTGACAGGAATATGGGTGAACGGTTTGGCCAGTGCTCCCTGGGCCGTATATGCCCCGCCATGGCAAGTAGCACATGCATCGCCAGTTGCCGTCACATGATTCATCTTGGATGGCTTGAACGCCGAATAGCTTGTTCCATGACAGGTTTCACAGGAACTATTGGTCGGAATGTGCGTGCTCGGCTTGCCAAGGGCGTTTACATTATTGTGGCAATCGGCGCAGACCTTTCCCTGCAGGACTGCGGGCGTATGACTAAACGTCACGGTTGCCCAGCTTAGGTAAGTCGTACCATGACAGGTATCACATGATGCGGTTGTCTGAATATGCGTCGTCGGCTTCGCCAAGGCGTTCACTGCCGTGTATGCCCCACCATGGCAGGCCACACAAGCCTGGCCGGACGTTGCACCATGATTCATTCCCGCCGGCTTGAATGAAGAGAAGTTGTTGTGACAGCTATCACACTGGGCGTTTGTCGGAACGTGGCTGACTGGTTTTCCAAGCGCAGTCGAACCGTGACAAGTATCGCATTTGCCGGTTGCCGTCGCATCGTGGCTGTAGGTTACCAAGGCCCAAGTGCTGGTACTGGCATGGCAGCTATCGCACTGGCGAGAGGTTGCAACGTGGGTCAGCGGCTTGGCCTGTGCGTTCTGAGACACATTTCCACCACCATGGCAATTTGAGCACTGACCACCAAGTCCAGTGTGATTCATCACGGCTGGAGACCAAGTTTTGAACCCGCCAGTATGACAAGTATCACATTGAGCACTAGTGGGGATATGAACCGCCGTCTTCGCCTGAGCATTGGCAAAAACAAAATTCCCATTATGACAACTGTTACAAGTACCCGCGGTACCCGTATGACTCATGGCTACCGCGGTGAAGGCGGCAAATGTGTTGTGACAGCTGTCACATTGAGCTGTCGTAGGAATATGGTTGGTGGGCTTACCCAAGGCATTTGTGCCGTTGTGGCAACTTGAACAACGACCTGTCACCGCAGGACTGGCCGCCGAGTGATTGAACGTTCCAGTAGCCCAAGTGTTGGTTGAACTGTGACAGGTATCGCATTGCGCCGTCGTGGAAATATGGGTTGATGGCTTTGTCTGGGCATTCTGTGGCAGATAGCCACCGCTGTGACAGCTGGAGCACTGCTTATCCAGGCCAACATGGCTCATTACAGCGGGAGACCATGAAACAAAACCTTGTGTATGGCAGGAATCACATTGAATCGTCGTGGGAATATGGCGCCCTGAACGACCTAGCGCGTTGACCGCAACAAAGCTGCCGTTGTGACAGGATGCACACTGACCAGCAGTGCTAGCGTGATTCATCTGCGCCGGCTTGAATGAACTAAAGTTGGTATGACAAGTATCGCAAATTGCGCTTGTCGGCACGTGATTTGTGGGCTTGCCTAATGCGACACCGGAACCATGGCAATTCGCTGCCGTACAGCCGCCTCCACCAATCGTAATCGAGGGGGCATGGACAAAATTAACGGCTGTCGACCAGGAACGGGTCGACTTGTGGCAGGAGTCGCATTGTTCGGCAGTTGCTACGTGAGTCAGTGGCTTGCTCTGGGCCCCTTGTGAAGAAAATCGCCCCGAGTGGCAAGTCGAACATTGGCCATCCAGGCCCGCATGATTCATTTGCGCTGGAATAAACGCAGCAAAGTTATTGTGACAGGTGTCACAGGCCGACATTGTCGGAATGTGATCCGCCTTCTTGCCAGGGGCATTGGTACCGTTATGACAGGTGGCACAGGTTCCGGGTAACACGCCTGCATGAGGATTGGTGGCCGGCGTCCATGACGTTGTGCCATGACAAGTACTGCACACCGCCGACGTCTGTATATGTGTTGCTGGCATTGCCAAGGCATTTGCGCCCAGAAAGGCGCCGTTATGACATGTTAGACAATTGCTGGAAGTTACCCCGAGCAGCGGATTGATCGGATGACCTGTGCCACCCTGCGTAAATCCTGCAGGGCGCTCACTCCAGGTAGTAGCACCAGCCCGATGACATGAATCGCACGCAGCCATCGTTGGAATATGTGTTGCCGACTTACCGGGAGCCCGGGCACCACCACCTGCATGGCAAGTGGCGCACGTCCTGGGCGTTCCTCTAAATATTCCTGACGTGTGACAGCTCTCGCACGCCACCGATTTGTGCGGAGCATCCAGAAAGAAGCCGGTTGTATTGTGATCAAAAGACAGGCCTTGCGCCACTTCTTGCCCGAACGCTACCCCCCACAGCCCCAAATGAATAAAGGCTGAGGTAATCACAAAGAGTAGAAGGCGGGCAATTTTTTTCACAGAATCACCTTACCAATCAGATAGTTAAGAATAGTATTCCGGTGCAAATGGGGATAAATCGACAAAGTTACTCGCCAAATAAAACTGGTGCAGTACATATAGGTGGGAATTTATCACACATATTATGCATTTGGCTATCGGCGGACCTTTTTCCAGTTGTCTGTGATATGACACCGATCACACTGACTTCCGAAGTCACCGTGATGCACGTCATCCTTGATATGGCAGGTGATACAGACTTTGCTTAACTTCGCCATGCCGGGCTTGGGTTCCCAATGGCATTCTTTGCACTCGGTCTTGAGGTGCGCACCATCCAGGATGAAACGTGTAGTTGAGTGATCGAAATCCCACGATTTCCAGGTTCCGGTGTAATGGCAAGTTTCACATTTCTTCCCGAAGGCTGCTTTGTGTTTGTCGTCCTTTTCATGACAACCAATACAGGTAAGCGGCGCATCCTTGAATGCAGGCGTCAAGTGACACTTCTGGCATTCGACCTTTATGTGGCTACCTGTCAGGGCAAAACGGGACTTGTTGTGATCGAAGGGTGCGTCTTTCCATTTTTTCTCGTCGTGACAGCTTTCGCACTTGTTACCGAGTTGGCCTTTATGCTTGTCGTCCTTCTTGTGGCAGGCTATGCACGCATTCTCCAGCTTGCTTTTGTAGATATTGCCTTTCTCTGGCAAATGGCAGGCATCACACTTCGCTTCTCGGTGCTTTGCCTTGAGGGGATACTTGGTTTCCTTGTCGTGGTTAAAGATGCTGGTCTTCCAGTCTTTAGCGGTGTGACAACTTCCACATTTATCGCCATAGCGACCCTTGTGGCCTTTTTCCTCGTCATTCTTGCGGTGACAGGATATACACTCCATCTCCAGCTTAAGTTTCTTGGCCTCTGGACCGCTGATCCCCCCTTTGTGACAGGTTTCGCACTTGGCATCCTTGTGTTTATCTCTTAGCGGGAACTTGGTGTCGTCGTGGTCGAAATTGGAATTTTTCCAGCCGCGCTCGTTGTGGCAACTCTCGCACTTCTCACCCAGTTCGCCACGATGGCCTTTATCCTGATCATCCTTCTTGTGACAGGAAACACATTTGGTTGGCAGCTTGACCTGATAGATCAGCCCCTTTTCCGGCAAATGACAAGTATTGCACTTGGCCTGCCGGTGCTTCCCTCTAAGCGCATAGTGGGTGTCGTGATCATGATCGAAGTCGATCTCCTTCCACCCCTTATCGTTGTGGCAGGACTCACACTTGGTACCGTAACGCCCCTTGTGACCCTTTTCCTGGTCGATTTTCTTATGGCAACCATTACAGGTCAGCGGTGTTTTCTGGAATGTCTTGTCTTCGTGACAATCCTTGCACTTAACATCAGCATGTTTGCCACCAAGCAATGAGAACTTGGTCTTTTCGTGATCGAACCGGGTTTCTGTCCACTTCTTCTCGTTGTGACAGCTTTCACATTGGGTACCCAAGTGCCCCTTGTGCCCCTTTTCATCATCAATTTTTTGATGACAGTCATTGCACAGCTTGGGTGCCTGACGGAACTTGAGCTTGGGCAGATGGCAGCTTTCGCATTTGCTTTCCTTGTGAGCACCCAGCAACTTGAACTCAGTGCGACTGTGATCGAATTTTTTCTTGTCCAAGGGGGCAATATTGGCAGCACGGCCTTTGTGCTCGACGTGGCAAAGGTTACAACTGGTGTTGTCCAGTTTGCCGTGCAATCGCCTTTTAGTACGGACATCGGTGGCTATGTCCTTGTGGCAATCAAGGCATAGTCTGATCTGCGCCTTTTTGTCAAAACGTTGATGGCACTGTTCGCATTCATTCTCGTACTTGGCATGCCCTGAAATGACTTCGCCGGGCATTAACACTTTCTCTATTGACTGCGCTGAGGCCCCAGCTGAAAACAAGACAGCGACGAGCAGCACGAGACTGACGAAATACCGATTAATACATGTGGACCGCGACAACATGAACGACTCCACTGAAAACCAGCAAGTAAAGAAAGGGAACGTGAATGATGTGCCAGTAGGAAAACAGCCGCTCCCACACGGCCAGTTGGGACGCCTTGACCACAGCATTGAGGTATCGATCAATATGATCTCGAGCAATCTGATAATTGACGATCAACTCTCGACGGCGCCCACCCTGCTTGCGAAACTGCTTTCGTAGCGCAGCTTTCGCGTCCCGGCGGATTTCTTTGGCCAGGCGACGACTTTTCCAATACAGGGTCACAAATCGCCATGCGCGAACGATCATCGAACCCTGCTGACTGAAAGCGGTATCTTGGTAGGCCATGAGCCTGGGCTCGATATCCGGGCGCAACGCAAACACCGAACCCATATTCTCGGAGCAAGTCCTCAGTTCTGCAGACACTTCTGCCAGAGTCAGCTGGTTTCCATACAGTCCACGATGAATATGGCGATAGATAAAGCGACCGATGACCCCACTGAAGGCGACCAAAAGCATTGCGTACAATGCCATCGCGCCGTTCAATGAACCAGTCTTGAAGGTTGAATGAAAGAGCACCATCAGCGGCCCGCCGATCCCGGCGATCATGTGAAATTTGAACCAGGATTCCATCTTCCCGAGGCGATCAAGGGCTGTAATTCGCTTGCGGAGTGGGTAAAGAAGCAGGCTGCTCATCAGCAAACCGCCAACCAGCCCGAGATAATATGCAAAATCTGATTTTCCATCGTACAAAGCACCGGACCACACGAGCCACGCCAGAAATACAATCAGGCAGACAAGCGCAACGATGGAGACTCGCCAGGCTCCGCGAAAAATTTTTTCCGTCGGAGATTTTGCTTCCCCCTCCAGAGAAATGACCGTCATGGGGCCAAGTGCGGATGTACTCATATTTTCCAAATCAGATGTCGGCATTGGCCCGCCTCCGGTATGGTGCCGAACAGTCGGAAGACTATCGGCCCATTAAATGGCGGGGTAAAATTTCACACGCCATCAAGAATAGCAAAAAATTTACATGGCAAGGTAAACAACATTCCGGAGAAATAATTCATGACCGATCAAACGATGCAACCACAACGGGCCAGCATCATGAATTCTTCCGGATCCATGGGTGCATTGCTGGGTGTCTTTGTCATTGCCTGCGCCGAATGCCAACGCCTTTGGCCCACCGGCACGAGTCTGATTTACCTGGCCGTTTGCATACCATTATTGCTCATCTGGATCGCTCACCTGGCTGGACGGTCGCTGGCAGAAAACAACGCGGCGCTGGTCGTAGACATTTCGATCTATGTTCTGCTGTTTGCCAGCGTCGGCATAAAATTCAAATCAAATCCGCCAGGAGCTTCCGAGTTGGCTTCAACACTCTTGTTCTGGGCACCACTTGTGTCAGCTTGGTGGGCATGGCGATACCGACATTTGCCGCTAAGGCTGTGGATGCTGCTGGGCGGCTTCTTTGTCGTGCTGACTTGGCAGCTCGCCAGTGACCACGAGCGACTGGATGAGCATCTGATACTTTGCATATTGATTGCGTTGCTCATGCGTTATGTCTACCGATCCCAGCAGCACACCGCGATGGAATCTTCTACAAATTTGCGTGACCCGCTGACCGGGCTCCCCTCCCCTGAATGTTTCGAGGCCGAGCTGGCACACGTTTCAGCCATATCCGACCGGTATCAATTTCCGTTGACCCTGATCGGCTGTCGTTTCTCCTTGGACGATCAAAGCCCCCAAAAAAATAACCATTTGCAACGATTGGCCGAAGCGATCGCCGATCGATTGCGAACGTCGGACACTGCCTGCCACTGGGCTCCTGGCATGCTCATGATCATGCTGCCCAATACATCGGCCACCATGGGGAGCACCGTAGCCGATGGAATTCTTGAGACCTTTCAAAATTTGGATTTTGGGCAAAATTTCCGGTTGACCACGGAGATCAAGATTGTCCAGCATGCACATGGTGAAGACCCGATGAGCACCGTAAGCGCCCTCGAAAACAAGCTTGCGAACACTGCTGAATGATTTCCGACCTGATCTATTACCTTCTTCCCGTCCTGCTGATCCTGATCCCGGCAGTCCTGCACCTGCGATCCAAAAAAAAGACGTCCGAAATTCATCACGCAGTGCTTAAAGAGGCGCAAGAGTCCGGACTGACCGAGCCGCCCTCGCTGCATCCCGTCGTCGACCTGTCTATTTGCATGGGATCCGGCGCGTGCGTCAGAGCCTGCCCCGAAAAGGCGCTGGGCGTCATCAAAGGAAAAGGCATCCTGATCAATCCATCCCACTGTATCGGGCACGGTGCCTGTGCTCCAGCCTGCCCGGTCGGTGCAATCAAGCTGGTCTTTGGTACTGCAAAACGCGGCATGGATATTCCCCAGGTAGACCCGGACTTCGAAACCAATATTCCGGGCATCTTCATTGCCGGAGAGCTTGGTGGCATGGGACTGATCCGAAACGCCATCCGCCAGGGCGTGCACGCGGTCAAGACGATCACCACTCGGCCTCATGGCACAGCCGAATTGGACCTCGTGATCATCGGCGCCGGCCCGGCCGGGATTGCGGCTTCACTGGCAGCCAAGGAGGCTGGCCTCAAATATGTCACGGTCGAACAGGAAGACTCCTTGGGCGGCACGACTTATCATTACCCACGCAATAAACTGGTCATGACCGCCCCCATGAAGCTCCCTCTGATTGGCGAAATAAAGGTTCGCGAAATCAGCAAGGAAGAACTAATGGAAATCTGGACTGGCGTACTTAATCAAGCGACACCCAATATCCAGTTCAGTGAGCGAATGGAAGAAATCACCCCCATTGACCACGCTTTTTCCGTACGTACCAATAAGGCGACCTACACGACTGCCAATGTTCTACTCGCCATAGGGCGCCGAGGCACGCCAAGAAAATTGGGTGCCAAAGGCGAAGAACAACCTAAGGTTGTTTATCGCCTGATCGAGGCAGAGCAATACCAGAACAAGTACGTTCTGGTCGTTGGCGGTGGCGACAGCGCGCTGGAGGCAGCCCTCGATATAGCCAATGAACCTGGCACACACGTCACACTGAGTTACCGGGGCAAAGCCTTTGATCGGGTAAAACCCAAAAATCGGGCACGCCTTGCCGACGCCATCGCCGACAATCGAATCGAACAACTGCTGGAAAGCACCGTTCAACAAATCACGTCGGAAAAAGTCATCTTGAAGCACGGCGACCAACTCCTTGAACGCATCAACGATGCAGTGATCGTTTGCGCCGGCGGTGAACTACCGACACCAATGCTGAAAAAAATGGGGGTTCAGGTTGATACCCGCTACGGTGAATAAGCTGTTCACCTCGCCGCATGCGCCTTGAATCGCCATTTTGGTTGACGCTAAGCAATACTTTACCAGCAGCCTGTATAGTGGGAAAATATCCCTCGAATTTACGGTTAAATAGACTGGCTCCAGATTCATCCTAGCTGCCTCTGAATAAGGACTTCCCGAGCAAACAGTAAATTTCTGGCAACGAACGCGCACCTGCTTTATTCATCAAACCGTAGCTGGATAGTAGAATGGCATTCGATAGTCCTCCGATATTATTTTTAAAGGATTTATGTCGAGTATTCGACGCTCGAACGGCTGTTCACGAGTATTTACAGAATCCCTGATGTAGATATTCTTTTTTCTGCACGTTCTCTATTCGGCCCCCTTATTTAATGTCAGATTCGCCGTTACGCTCAGCATTACTGTCTGCAATACACAAAGTTTTATCACCCATTGTCCGCGTGATGCTTGCACACGAGATCACGCTCCCCATGGCGATCGAACTGCTTAAACGCGTTTTCGTTGAAGTGGCAGAACGCGACTTCAATCTCGCCAACAAGCCCTCCACGGATAGCCGGATCAGCCTGATTACCGGCGTGCATCGAAAAGACGTCAAGCGACTCCGTGAACTACCGGATATCGAGGCCAGCCTGCCACCCAAAATATCCCTGAGTGCTCAGGTAGTCGCCACGTGGCTCACTGGCCCCCAATGGCTTGATGAACATGGCCTGCCACGCCCGTTGTCCCGACTGGCCCGTAGCGACAAGGAGGCATCGTTTGAAGCGCTTGTCACCAGCGTGAGCCAGGATATTAGACCCCGATCTATCCTTGATGAATGGCTGCGATTAGGGGTTGTCAGCATCACTGATGCAGATGAAGTGATCCTGATCAGCAATGGATTCATTCCCAAAGAAGGACTGGAAGAAAAGCTGGCCTATTACGGACACAACCTCGGCGACCACGCCGCTGCCGCAGCGGATAACGTGCTGAATTCCACCAGTCCCTGGTTTGAGCGCAGCGTTCACCACGACTTGCTGACCGAAGCACAAATTGAACAATTACGCGCCCGAGCTTCAAAACTCGGGATGCAAACGCTCACCCAGTTGCACACATTGGCTGAACAATTGACCAAGGATAGCCAGCAAAAGATAGAGCTCTCTGAGAGCGAGCCGACAAAGCGATTCACCTGTGGTGTCTATTTCTATAGCAGCGATACGAACGAAGCGCCGGTAAAAAAGTGAAACGCTATCTCCTGTCTCTTCTCGCCGCCATTCTTCCAATGACCGCATGGTCCGGGCCTGTTTGCGTTGATCCGGAACGCCCCGCAAGCAGCCAGCCTGCGCGCGGTGGCATTGGAGGAACAGGAAGTCCAGCAGTCGGCGCCACCAAGGGAGGCGGCATCGGAGGAACAGGGTCGCCAGCAGTCGACGGGGGCATCGGCGGTACCGGTGCACCTCTTGCGGAAAACGCGTCAGTAGGAATTGTTGGAGTGATTACAGGTTTCGCGTCGGTCTGTGTCAATGGCGTCGAAGTTCATTTCGAGCATGGCATTCCAGTCAGCGAAAATGGTGACCCGTCATCCGCTGACAAGCTTGCTATTGGACACGTGGTTTCCATCGACGCCACGAACTCCCCTAAAGGACTCATGGCAAGAAACATTGCGATTCTGAATGCGTTGGAAGGTCCGGTTACCAAGTTGATACATGGAGGAAAAGCTGTTCAGATTCTTGGGCAGACCGTTTCGATCGTGCCAAATACGCGAGGATCGCCGCAAGGTCTGGCGGTCGGACAAAAGGTTAAAGTCAGCGCGCTATCCGGTGCCAATGGCGCGCTCATTGCGACGCGAATTCAACCCAGTCCTAACTTGAAGCAAGCAAGTGTACTCGGTCAGGTGGTGGTCAGCGGGAAACAATCGACGATCAATGGCGTTGCGGTTACTGGAACAATCAATACAGGCTCAGCCTTAATCCACGGACACTGGACTGGTACGGAACTGGTCCCTGCCAATATCAAGGCCGACCCGACTTACCGTTTCAAGGAAACTGCCAGCAGAATTCTGGTGGAAGGCTTGGTGCAAACATCTGACGGCCGCGGAAACATCACGGCTGCAGGCCTCCCGTTGTTGCTTTCAAACGCAACTTCGACCCAGATGAAGGCGCTGCAACCAAATCAGCGGATATTTTTTGATGCCCGATTGGTTGGCGGTGGCCACCTCGTTGTTGATCACTTTGAGTTAAACGAAACGCTGTCAGTCGAGAATCCACAGCCATCCAAACAGCGAAATCTTGACTTGGGCGATAGAAGTGCAATCAAGTCCACGGTAACGGAAATCCCACAGACAATTGATAAATCGGAAACGCTGGAGAAGGCAGAAACGCCAGAGAGGGCTGAGAAGGTCGAGAGGGCTGAGAAGGTCGAGAAGGTCGAGAAGGTCGAGAAAGTCGAGAAGGTCGAGAAGGTCGAGAAGGTCGAGAAGGTCGAGAAGGTCGAGAAGGTCGAGAAAGTCGAGAAGGTCGAGAAGGTCGAGAAGGTCGAGAAGGTCGAGAAGGTCGAGAAGG
>DAOLIO010000018.1:0-3633 GCA_035328505.1 Azonexus sp. | reverse complement strand
GTCGAGAAGGTCGAGAAGGTCGAGAAGGTCGAGAAGGTCGAGAAGGTCGAGAAGGTCGAGCGACATTGATATGTCATCGATCCCTATGTCATTTCAATGCAGGCAAGATAAAATCTGCGCCGATCAAAAGTTCGACTGGTAAACCCATGAAATCGAAACTTATCCATACCCTGCTGTTTTTCATTGCCTTACCCTGTCATGCAGACAGCAGTCTGACGGCGAATACGGGTATTGATTATTCAACCGGGAAATACGGCCAAGCAGAGCGAACCGACACGATAACTATTCCAATTGGCGTTAAATACGAAGTTTCTGACTGGACCTTTCGAGCGACAATCCCCTTCGTTGAATCAACCGGCCCCTCCAACGTCTCTGGCTCAGGCGCTGACCGAATCAGCTTGAACACCGGACAAAGCACTCGGACCAGAGCATCGGGTTTGGGCGACCTCGTATTGGCTGCTAGTTGGACAGCTTTCCAGCAAGGTCCATGGCTTATCGATTTGGGTACAAAAGTCAAAGTTGCCACTGCTGCTGAAAGCAAAGGCCTAGGCACCGGAAAAAATGACTTTTCGGTTCAGACTGACATTTACAGGGTCATAGGTAGCCACACGTTGTTTGGAAACGTTGGCTTCAAGGTCATGGGAGATCCTGACGGCATCGACCTCAAAGACCCATTTTACACATCGCTGGGGTGGTCATTTCGTGCCACCCAGAACACTGCATTGGGTTTTAGTTACGATTTCAGGCAGAAAATTCAGGCAGGTGGTTCGGCGCTTCGCGAAGCCACTGGATTTCTAACGCATAAACTGAACAAACATTTGAAACTGCAAGCCTATCTCGTCTCCGGATTTTCCAACGCGAGCCCGGATATTGGTGGTGGCGTATTTGTTTCCTACATGCACTAGCGCTGGGATTCTAATATCGTGTTACCCCTACCGAACTTTCAATCGGAATGCATTGACTATCAGGTTGATTGATTCCGGACTATCCCAGGTTCGCGAACCGGCTATTTTCTTGATAACGCGACCTTCAGCATCAACTAAAACTGTTAGGGGCAATCGGTTAGCACCTAGCATGTTTTCAAGGATCAGATTTCGGTCAATAAAATTCAAGAACGGGACTTTTGACCCAATGATGAATTTGGTGGCAGCGGCACGATCATCATCGGTAGAAATGCCGATGATATTGAATTCCTTCCCCCCATAACGCCGGGCCAATCGATCGAGCGACCCCATTTCTTCCCGACAAGGTCCGCACCAACTCGCCCAGACATTAATCAGCAAAGGCTTTCCTCTAAAAGCAGAGAGCTTTGCTGTACCGCCAGCAAGATTATTGAGGGATGCTTCTGGCAATTGATCACCTACCGGTATTTCACCCGGTGTTCCGGCGAATGCATTTGCCCCAAATTGCATGACACAAAGAAAAATAAGCCGTACGTAAATCATCGAGACCAATCCGAATCCCTTTCGCATAAACGTCTCAAAATGGCTCTCCACGTTGTGAGCAGTGCTCCCATACAATAACCGCGCAGCGCATCGCTTCGTGCCTCAACATGTTCCCTGATAAGCAAATTGGAACCGCCCTGGACGTCGGTTTCAAATTACTTCTGAGGACTGCAACCATCCCTTTGGGCCAACCCAACAGTTCCGTACGCCACCCGAGAAATTATATCTTGGTCAATCGCCACAAGATAAGGCAATTACTGGCTTAGATAAGCCCAATCAAATTGCCGACAATTCAATTTTTGGCGCGTAAGATTGATGACAGGACTTTGATAGCCTCCATAGATTATTACTGTGCGATCAGCGAGTAATCAGAGGATGAACCGCAGATTTTTCTTTTTTCTTCACGTCCTTTACTGCCTTCTTTTCCTTCTGCGTTAAAACAGGTTGCTTCTTGGCTTCCTTGGTACCGTGTTTTTCCTTGCCCATTGTCATTCTCCAACGTGTTATCAGTTCAGGGGCAAAATTAGCCTATTGATAAATTCCTGTATGTTCGCCACCACACGGATTGCAGTGCCATGCATTTGTAGAATGAAATCGATGGAAATACGTCATCACTAACGCAGAGAATTTGTGGTCCGCTGATTAACCAGCATTCCACCAATCAATTCAGTTGCCAATCAACCACCAACCAACGATTTGTCATACATCCAAGGGGCGTTTTGTGGATATATGAGGAAAGTACCATGCCGTCTACATTGATATACAACCCAAAGCAGAATCGAATTCTTGGCTCATTGGCCACAAATGAATATGCGCGGTTACAGGACGATCTAGAACTGATCCATTTAAATCTCGGGCAGGTGCTCTATGAGTCAGGAGATACGCTCGGATACGTCTACTTTCCAACTACGTGCATCGTATCCCTGATTAGCACCACCCGAAAAGGAGGCACCGCGGAGTTGGCCATCACAGGCAACGATGGCCTGGTGGGCATCCCTTTGGTGCTAGGCGGCGAAACAACCACACATCGACTTGTCGTGCAGAGCACTGGTGCTGCCTACCGCATCAAGGGCGAAGTCGTCCGTTGGGAGCTGGATCAAGGTGGAGAATTGCAACATCTTGCGCTTCGTTATACGCAGGCCCTGATGACTCAAATGGCGCAAAATATTGTCTGCAACCGACACCATGCCGTGGACCAGCAACTTTGCCGCCAGCTCCTGCTCAGTCTGGACCTGCTGCCAAGCCATCAGCTGAACATGACGCAGGAATTGATTGCCAATATGCTGGGAGTACGCCGCGAAGCGGTGACCGAAGCTGCCGGCAAGTTACAAACAGCAGGCGTGATCGAATACAGCCGAGGACATATAACGGTGCTTGACCGCCCTAGGCTGGAAGCACGTGCCTGTGAATGCTATGGCAATGTAAAAGCCGAATATGATCGGATATTTCATCTTGAATCCGGCTTTCGTGGCGCTCCCCGCCCGCGTCCCAATCCAACAAGTTACCGCAAGCGCGCTGAGGCCCGTTTGCAGCAATCACCGCTCCCCGAGCCGATAACAAGCTGGGACAAAGCTCAGCTTGTACACGAATTGCAGGTGCATCAAATCGAACTTGAAATGCACATTGAGGAGCTCCGCCATGCCTATGAGGAAGCCGACAATTTACGCGAGCGCTATGCTGATATCTATGACTTCGCGCCGATTGGCTATTTCACGCTTGATCCACTCGGCATCATTCTCGATGCCAACCTGGCCGGGGCCGTTCTACTCGGCATCAAGGGATCGCAAAAAAGCCGGCATCGCTTCGCAGCATTCTTGCATGGCGATTATCTGAAAGCATTCAATAGTTTTGTTGACGACGTCCTACACGCCAACAAGAAGCAGCGCTTTTACGCGGTACTTTCGGCAAACTCCTATCGTCCCGAAAGAATGATCCGGATCGAGGCGGTACCGGATACCGACGCGCGCGAGTGTCGTATGGTCGTCAGCGAAATCCTCACTGAGATCCCAACCTCCGCCAACAAACAACCAGCCCCATAATGGGCCGATCATCGCGCGTTTTGCACTCAAAACAGGCACCGGAGAATATCTGTCGCGTTGGAAAACAAAAAACCCGCCGAGCACTGCGCTATGCGGGTTCCAAGTTTCTCTGATTTGGTGGGCGGTACTGGGATCGAACCAGTGACCCC
>DAOLIO010000017.1:0-23879 GCA_035328505.1 Azonexus sp. | reverse complement strand
TAGGGGGAACCGGAAAATCCGGATACTCCCTATTCGCCTGAGGATCAGAAGTTGATGCCGACCTTGGCGAGCAGTGCCCAGTTTTCAAAGCTGACGCTGTCGCGTTCCGTGGTGTTCAGGTAACGCAGGTCGAGGCCCGAGTAGTACAGGCCTTTGCGGTAGTTGGCGCCGACGACTGCACCGTAGCCGAACAGGTTCTTGTCGGTACGGCCGTTGTCGGCCATGACCAGCGCCAGCACCGGGCCGGCGCCAACGGAGAAGCCGCCGCCTACGGGCACGGTGTAGCGCGGTGAGAGTTCGAAGGATGTCGACTTCATGCCGGATTCGTCGACGTGGTTGATCTGGATGTGGGTACGGATGCGGTTGTTCGGGGTTTGAATCAGGCCGCAGTTCATGTTGAAGTCGAGACCGTACACGAACATCGAATCGCTGTTGGCGGACGGTGCGCCCATGACACCGACTGAAACGGCAAGGCTTGGGTCGAACTTGAAGCCGGATTGCAGGCCGGGGAAGAAGGTCAGCCCGTCGGCATGGCTGGCCGTGCTGCCAAGCGCGAGGCCGGCAAGGCAAAGGGTGGTTGCGAGTTGCTTGATTTTCATGGTCTCTCCTCAGTCCTGATGGTGATTCGGTCGCCTCGGCCTGGTGGCCGGGCGTCGATGCCGGATACTTTATCGGCACCGCTTCGGCAGGTCTGTGACTCAGGTCACCCGGCATTTATTTTTTTAACAATGCGTCCTGGATGCTGTCGAGATCGGCGGATTTCACGATGCCCATTTTTGTCTGGATGACCCGGCCGTTGCGGTCGATGAACAGCGTGTAGGGGAGGACGCCTTTGGTGTTGCCCAGGGCTTGCATCAGCGGAAAGCCTTTTTCCTTGGCAACAAAGACCGGGTAGCTCATCTCGTAGGCCTTGGCGAAGTCCTTGGCCGGTTCGGCCTTGTCTTCGATGCCGATGCCGAGCACCTCGATCTTGCCTTTGTGGGTCGTGCTGAATTTGATCAGTTCGGGAATTTCGGCGCGGCAGGGGGCGCACCAGCGCGCCCAGAAATTGACGACCAGCGGCTTGCCCCGGTAACGTTCCAGCGCCACGGGCTTGTCGTCGAGATCGTTGAGCGTGGCGGCGAACAACGCGGTTGAGGAAATCTCCCCGGCTACGGTCAACCGGGAAAAAAGGCCAAAAATGAAAAGTGCAAACAGCGTTTTCAAGGCAGGTCACCACGGTGAAAGTTGAAGTGACTGATGGTAGCACTGACGACATCACGTGTTACCGCACCGGACAGCGTGACCGGAGGATGACGCCTGCGACAATTTGCCGCACCTACCATTCGGCGCCGAGTGTGAAAGAATTGATGTCTGCGAAATCACGGAAGCGACTCATGGGCGACAATGCCTTGTCAAAAATCTCTGTAGCGCGCGAAATTCATTGGTGAACAGGAAAATTCTGGCGGATGTGATCGGACTGGAGTTGATCGCGCTGGTCGTTATCGTGGGTTACAAGCTGTCGCCCATGCTCCTGCCCAAGGCGGATGTGACGATCCAGCCGGATCCCGTCTGCAATCTGCAGCGCGAGGCGTGCAGCGTGGCGCTGCCGTCCGGCGGCAAGGTTCAGCTGGCGATGGGCACGCGCCCGGTGCCGCTGGTCAAGCCCTTCGAGGTCCAGGTGGTGACCACCGGTCTGTCACCGTCGCGGGTGGAGGTTGATTTTGCCGGGGTCGACATGAATATGGGCATGAACCGGCCACAACTTGTCGAACGCGGTAAAGGCAATTACACGGCCGAGGTGACTTTGCCGGTCTGTATCACCGGCCAGATGGATTGGCAGGCGACAGTGCTGCTGGAGTCGGGAAATGAGCGGATTGCCATCCCGTATCGCTTTTCCACCGGGGAGCACCCATAGCATGTCCGAACGTATCTTGATCCTGCTTGCCAGCGCCCTGGCCGTGCTGATCGCCGGTGTGTTGGTCTTCTGGCAACCGGAGATTCCGGACAGGGCATTGCCCAGGGCAACAATGGCGGCGGGGGGGGATTTCACCCTGACATCGGCCAATGGTCCGGTATCGCTGGCGGATTATCGCGGCAAGCTGGTACTGGTTTATTTCGGGTACACCTATTGTCCGGACATTTGTCCGACCTCACTGGCGGCTACCGCCGAGGGCCTGAAGCAGCTAACGCCAGCCGAGATGGCCCGCGTCGGCATGATCTTCATTTCAGTTGATCCGAAGCGCGATACCCCCGCTCGCCTGAAGGAATACGTTGAATTCTTCCATCCGGCCATCGTGGGCGTCACCGGCACGCCGGAAGTCATTGCCGGGATTGCCAGGCGTTACGGCGCCTTCTACGCCGAGCAGAAGGTTGACACCGCCGGTGGTGGCTATGTCGTCGATCACTCCGCGGATACCTTGGTTATCGCGCCCGATGGGCAACTGGTGGGCAAGATCGCCCACGGCACGCCACCCGACCGGATCGCGGCCACCATCCGGAAATACTTGAATCAACCCTGAAGGAGATCAAACCCATGAAACAATTATCCCTGCTGGCCGTCAGTCTGATGTTTTCCGCCGGTGTTATGGCGGGTGCCGCCGATCACGTTTCGGTGCAGGACCCCTATGTTCGCCTGGCGCCGCCCAATGCGCCGGCAACCGGGGCCTTCATGGTGATCAGGAACAACGGTGACACGGACGTCAAGGTGGTCAAGGCAGACAATCCGATTTCCAGGGCCACCGAACTGCACACGCACCTCAATGAAGGCGGCGTCATGAAGATGCGCCCGGTGCCGGCTATCGACATCAAGGCGAAGGGCGAAGCCGTGCTCAAGCCGGGTGGCCTGCATGTCATGATGATCGATCTGAAGGTGCCGATGCGTGAGGGGGACATGGTGCCGCTGACGCTGACGTTTGATGACGGCAGCACCAAGCAGGTCGAGGCCAAGGTGGTCCGGCCGATGGCGGCCGGCATGCCGGCCGCCATGGAGCATAAACATTGAAATTCGGCAGTTTTTTCCGGTTGACCGCAGCAGTGTGTGGCCGGCCGGAAAATCAGCCGGGGTGCTGCCTGAATTGAACGCGAACGCGCAGGCCGCCCTGCGTGCTTCGCTTGAGCTGGATAGTGGCTTCGTGAAGCTGGGCAATTTCGCTGACAATGGCCAGGCCGAGTCCGCAGCCATTGCCGGGTGAGCCGGGTATTCGATAGAAGCGCTCGAACACATGTTTGAGCTGGTCGTCGGGGATGCCAGGCCCGCTGTCATCGACTTCGAGGAAGGCCGTCCCGCCTTCCTCGCCGCAACTCACCGTGATGACGCCGCCCGCAGGCGTATAGCGGATCGCGTTATCGATCAGATTGGATAGCGCCTCCTGCAGCATCCACGAAAATCCCGCCGTTTTGGCCGGCTGGATGTCGAAGCCGAGGTCGATATTTTTGGCCAGCGCGCCATCCAGAAAGATCGACGCCGAATTTTCGACCAGTCGATCGAGGTCTACCGATTCAAATTTATCCTTGACCGAGTTGGAGGTTTCGGCGCGGGCGTAGGCCAGAAGCTGGCTTAACAGGTGACTGATGCGGAGCGTGGCCTCTTCGATCAGTTGAATGCGTTCCGGGTTGTTGTTGAAGGCACCTTCGGAGTTGGCCAGATCGAGTTGCGTCTGCAGGCCGGCCAGCGGCGTGCGCAACTGGTGAGCGGCATCGGCAATAAAACGCTGCTGGACTTCGACGGATTCGCGCAGCAGGGCGAACAGTTCATTGAGTCGACGGAGCATCGGGCGGATTTCTGCGGGCTTTCCCGAGAGGTCGATTTCGTGGAGATCGCTGGCCGAACGTTCGGCAATGTCGTGCTCCACTTCGTTCAAGGGCAACAAACCCTGGCGGACACCGAGGACCACGGCGAGCATGGTGGCGAGAATCACGGCAAGATTGGGGATGACCATCGCCGTCAGAATGCGGGCGCTGGCCTGTTCCCGTTTTTTGGTGGTTTCCATGACCACGATCAGGAAATCCTGCGCGTTGATCGTGATCCGATGCAGGGCAACCCGGACCCGCATGTCGTGGTAAACACTGTTTGCAAACTCGACCTGATCGTCTTTGGGCGGACGCAGTTGGGGCAGGTCGGTGTCGCCGGCCACGACCTTGCCAAACGGGTCGCTGACTGAAAAATAGAGCATGTCGGGTGCGTTGCTGCGCAGCATGGCCTCGCCTTCTTCCGTCAGGTCGAGCTTGAATGAGGGATCCTGCGTTTTGATATGGGCTTCCAGGTCAAAGACGTTGTCGGCCAGCGATTGGTCATGCGCATTGTTGGCCGTCTTCTTCGCCAGGCGGTAATCGAAGTACGACGAGACGGTCAGAATGACGATCAGCGGGGTGAGCAGCGCAAGGATCAGGCGTTGCCTGAGCGACAGCGGGTGGCGCTGCTGGGCGGGGTCAGTTTTGAGGGGCATCGACCCGATATCCTATGCCACGGACCGTGCGAATGACGATAGTCCCGGTGGCAAGTTTGTGGCGCAAGCGCGATACATGGACTTCAATCGCGTTGGGGGTGATGTCCTTGTCCCACCCGGCCAGCGACTGGACCAGCCTGTCCTTGCTCACCACAGCGGGGGAGGCCATCAGCAGCAATTCGAGAATCGCCCATTCGCGGTTGGTGAGTTCCAGCGGTTCATCGTTCAGCGTCGCTGTCCGGCTGCGCGTGTCGAGGCGTAGCCCGTCGTGGCTCAGGCAGGCATCGGCGACCGCGTTGGAGCGCCGGATCAGGGCGCGAATCCGGGCGGCGACTTCCGGGAGGCGGTAGGGCTTGGACATGTAGTCGTCGGCCCCGGCATCCAGCCCCCGGATCGTGTCGTCCATACTGTCGCTTGCCGTCAGGATCAACGCGGGAAGATGATCGCCCCGGGCGCGCAACTGGCGGATGAAATGCAGCCCGTCCGCCTTGGGCAGCGCGATATCGACCAGCGCAATGTCAAAACTCTCGCCCTGAACGCAGCGGTCGGCGTCTTCTGCGCTGCCGGCGACGTCGACCGTGTAGCCGAGTTGCTGCAGGCCCTGCTTCAGGCCGTTGGCGACCAGTTCGTCATCTTCAATAATCAATATCCGCATACGATGTCAGGCCCTAGTTGTCGAGCGCCTCCCTGGGTTCGTGGCCGCCTTCGGGTTCCTTGTGGGCAATTCCAAAATGGCAGTCGATACAGGTTCGTTCGCCAGAGGCCAGTTTCAGGTGTTGTTTCTGGGCCGTTTTACCCTGCTTTTCCGGATCCATGGCCTTGGTGTCATGGCATTGTCGGCATTCCTTCGAGTCGGTCTCCTTCATGCGCTTCCAGACACGCTTGGCCAGATCAAGACGGTGTGCCTCGAATTTTTCCTTGGTATCGATCGTGCCAAGTACATGGTGCAGGACATCGTTGGATGCCTTGATCTTGCGAATCGTTGTTCCGATCAGGTCATGCGGCACGTGACAGTCTGAACAAATGGCCTTGACGCCCGTCCGGTTCTTGGCGTGGATCGTTTCTTTGTATTCTTCGAAGTTATTGTCCTTCATTTCGTGGCATGAAATGCAGAATTCGACGGTATTGGTCTGATCGACCGCATATTTTCCGCCCGCGAAAACCAGGCCGCCCAGCAACAGCACGGCGAGGGTGCCCCAGCGCAAAATCGATTTTGCCTTTGAATGTGATCCATCCGGATGGGTCATTGCGTACTCCACTTTTCAGAATGGGGCGGATCATTGCAGCATCAAGCTTGCGAATGCCTGACGACTATTCGTATGCATTCGTCAGGCATTCGCAAGCTTCGATGATCGAGAATCGCCGCTATTGATCAAAAGGTGAGGAAAATCATGAGCATCTTGAATGCACTACCCAGAAAAATACGGCGGCACCCTGGCTTCGGTCGCGTTGCGGCGTTGATCGGCGGCGGGGTCATGCTCGCGCTGTCGATGTCAACGGCCCAGGCCGTTCCCAGCTACGCGCGGCAGACGGGGTCGGAATGCGCGGCGTGTCACGTTGGTGGCTTTGGCCCGCAGCTGACACCGTACGGCATCCGCTTCAAGATTGGTGGCTACACCGATACCGATGGCAAGGGTGGAAAGATCCCGCTGTCGGCCATGATGGTCGTCAATGCCACGCACACGGCCAAGGATGTGCCTGCCGCAGACAAGCCGACCTACTTTGACACCAACGACAATCTGGCCATGCAGGAGGCATCGGTGTTTGTTGCCGGCCGCCTGGCGGACAATTTTGGCTCATTTACCCAGATCACCTACTCCGGTGTGGACCGGAAATTCGTCATGGACCAGGCTGACCTGCGCTACGCCCGCAACCTGAAACTGGGCGACAAGGAAATGACGGTTGGCGCGTCGCTGAACAGCAACCCGACCTTGACCGATCCTTTCAACACGCTGGGTCAATGGCGCTTCCCCTACACCTCGTCGGATTTCAACGCAGGCTTCGGTCCGATGGCGCCCATGGTTGAAAGTCTGGGTGGCGGTGTGATGGGCCTGAACGCCTATGCGTTCTACGATGACAGCATCTATGCCGAACTTGGCCTGTATACCAACCTCTCCAAGAACACCATTCGCCTGTTCAATACCGATGATCTGGGCAAGTTCAAGGGGGTCGGCACGTACGGCCGCGTTGCCTATTTCAAGGATCGCAAGCGCGACAACTTCTCGATCGGCCTGCTCGGTTTCAGCGCGGACATCCAGCCGGACCGCACCGAACTGGGGGTTGCCGACAAGTATCGCGATCTGGGTATCGACGCGTCGTATCAGTACCTCGGCAATCGCAAACATATCTTCACCGCCAACGCGAGCTACGTGAAGGAATGGCAGCGTCTGGACTTCTCGCAGCCGGGTGCCGAGCACAACAGCATCAATCAGCTGCGGGTCGCCGGTTCCTACCACTACGACCAGACCTGGGGCGGTACGCTGGGCTTGTTCGACATGCGCGGCAAGAGCAATGCCGGTCTCTACGCCAGCGATACCAATGGCGATGGCACAGGTGCGCCGACCGGCTCGATCAACGGTCGTCCGAATACCTCGGGTTATATCCTGCAGGCGGACTGGACGCCGTGGGGCAAGGAAGGTTCCTGGGGTGGCGGCTGGGCCAATGTTCGCCTCGGCCTGCAATACACCGGCTACACCCGTTTCATGGGCGGCTCTACCTATCTGGATAGCGAAGGCAACCAGCGTCGTGCCCACGATAACAACACCACCATGCTGTTCCTCTGGACTTCCATTTAAGCGTTAAGAGCATCTCATGAAAAAACATCAAATCAGTTTTGTTCTCGGCCTGGCCTCCGTACTGGTCGTTGCCCAGGCCTGGGCGGCCGGTGATGCCAAGAAGGGTGCCGACGTCTTCGCGGAAGAATGCGGCGATTGTCATAGCGTTGTGGCCGGCAAGCAGAAAAAGGCCCCCAGCCTGCATGGCGTCTTTGGCCGCAAGGCCGGGACGGTCGCTGAGTTTTCCGGCTATTCCGAACCGATGAAGCAAAGCGGAATTACCTGGACTCCGGAAAAGGTCGACGCCTATATCACCCACCCGAAGAAGGTCGTTCCAGCCGGCAAGATGAAGTATGACGGTTTGGACGATGCCGCCGCTCGGGCTGATGTAATCGCCTACCTGATGTCGATCAAGTAAAGCCGACCCAGACGCCGGTTCTGACCGGAAAGCCCTGACTGGCCATGTGCCGGTCAGGGCTTTTTTCATGTCGCAGGATTTCAGCGCCAACCGCGAACCTGGTTCCCGTGGTGCTCGCCGAATGTCGCGGTCAACTGGAAAAAACGCCGGAAATCGACCACTGCCATGGATCAGCGACCGGCCGCTTGACGTGTTTGCTGTTGCGCTTCAGTGCTCAATATTTGCTCGCTTGAGCCGGAAATCATCACGTTTTGAATCAAATCGAACCGTTTTGCGGGGCGCAAGCCGGCATTGTTTGTGGCGCATTTATTGCAGAGATTAGGGAAAGACCACGTCGGGCGATCAGGGAGGAACGCCCGAGCCTGGCCAACAATTTCCTAATTGAGCGAGATCAGCATGACACAGTCCATCCCCAGCGGTGCGCATCCACCTTTCAACGTGATCGGCCCGGATGCCGATCTTCATCAGGTCGTCATCGTGGGCGGCGGCGCAGGGGGGCTGGAGCTGGCCACCCGGCTGGGCGATCAGCTCGGCAAGAAGGGCAAGGCGGCGATCACCTTGATCGAACGTTCGCGAACCCATTTCTGGAAGCCGCACCTGCACGAGATTGCAGCCGGCAGCATGGACCTCGCGACCTACGAGCTGAACCACCTGGCGCAGTCCTACTGGCACGGCTATCGTTACCGCTTCGGCGAGGTGGTCGCCATCGACCGCGCGAAACGTGAGGTGATGACGGCGCCTTATGTCGATGAGCAGGGCGAAGAAGTCATCGCGCCGCGGGTGTTCCGTTACGATACTCTGGTCATTGCCATCGGCAGCCTGACCAACGATTTTGGCGTGCCGGGCGTCAAGGAGCAGGCCATCGCCCTGGAGACGCCGGAGCAGGCACAGCGCTTCCATCGGCGCATGGTCAATGCCTGTATCCGTGCGCATGCGCAGCGTGAAGCGCATCGGCCCGGCCAACTGACGGTGGCCATCATCGGCGCCGGCGCCACGGGTGTGGAGCTGGCGGCCGAGCTGCACAACATGGCCCGGGCGCTGGTGTCTTACGGACTGGACCGGATCAATCCCGGTGAAGATGTCCGCATTATTCTGATCGAGGCGGCACCCCGGGTCTTGCCGGCCGTGCCGGAACGGGTATCGTTGGCGGCAATGCGTCTGCTGGCCAAGATCGGCGTCGAAGTGAAAACTCAGGCGACGGTTGCCGAGGTCATGGCGGATGGTTTGCGACTGGCCACCGGCGAAGTGATTCCGGCAGAACTGGTGGTCTGGGCTGCGGGGGTGAAGGCCCCGGAAATGCTGAAGGATTTCGGCGGCCTGGAGAGCAACCGGATCAACCAGCTGCACGTCTTGCCGACCTTGCAGACCACGCTCGACGAGAATATTTTTGCGCTCGGCGATTGCGCAGCCTGTCAGTGGATCGGCAAGGCAGAAGGAACGCTGGTGCCGCCCCGTGCACAGGCGGCCCATCAACAGGCAAACCACATCTTCGCGCAGATCGGCGCCCGTCTGGCCGGTCGACCGCTCAAGCCCTGGCGCTACCGCGATTTCGGTTCACTGGTTTCGCTTGGCCGTTATTCGACGGTCGGCAATCTGATGGGGGGGCTGGTAGGCGGCAATCTGTGGGTTGAAGGCTTGTTCGCCCGACTGATGTACACCTCGCTCTACAAGCTGCATGAGCTGGCGTTGCACGGCTTCGTCAAAGTGGCGCTGGATACCCTGGCTCGGCTGATCACGCGTCGAACGGAGCCGCACGTCAAGCTCCATTAGGCGATTCCGCGGTCAACCGGGAAAAACCCCCAAAATCGACATCAGGTCCTGACCGGCCGCTTGGCGAGCTTGCGCTGCAGGGTTCGCCGATGCATCTTCAGGGCGCGGGCGGTGGCGGAGATGTTGCCATCGTTTTCGTGGAGCACGCGCTGGATGTGTTCCCACTCCAGTCGGTCGACCGACAGGGGTTCATCGGATGCCGCCGTGTCGACGTCCGGCGGGCCGTCATCGTCGAAGGCGGTCAGGATGGCTTCGATTTCGACCGGCTTGGCCAAATACTGAATTGCGCCCAGCTTGACTGCGTCAACAGCCGTGGTGATGCTGGCATAGCCGGTCAGCACAACGATCCGGCAATCGGCATTGATCGCCAGCAGTTGCGGGATCAGGGCCAGTCCGGAACTCCCATTCAGGTTCAGATCGAGCACGACGCGGCTGACCCGCAGGTCGCGTGCCGCCTGCAGTGCGCTCACCACGTCCAGCGCGCCGACTGCTGGCTGGCCGCGACGGTCGAGCGTGCGGACCAGAATGGCGTTGAAACTGGGGTCATCGTCGATGACCAGTATCGGTTCGTTCATGGTTGCTTCCGGGGTAATTCGATGCGGGCGAGGGCGCCGCCGTCTTCTGGGTTGGCGAGGGTCAGGGTACCGCCAAGTTGTTCGATGGCGCTCCGGGTCAGCATCAGGCCAACACCGCTGCCGTGTGCGTGAGCGGGAAAGCTGGTTTGGCCGCCTTGCGCCAGAACTTCCGGAGGAAAGCCCGGGCCGTGGTCGCGGATGTCGATGCAGACGCTGTCGCTCACCCAGGCGAGACGGACTTCCAGCGGGGTTGTCGTGGCATTGGCGGCGTTATTCAGCAGATTGAGCACCGCTTGTTCGAGCCGTGGGTCGGCGAGAATTTCAGGTGCGGGTCCATCGCTGGCCACCATCAGCCGACTGCCGGCCTGAGGTCGTGCCGCGTGCCAGTTCTGGCGCAGGTGTTCGAGCCAGTGATCAACGGATTGCCGCACGGTATTTTCAAGCCGCTCGGCCCCGGCGCGGCGCGACAGGCCGGTAATGATTTCCTTGCAAACGCTGATCTGCTGGCGGAGCAGGGCGATGTCTTCGCGTGCCGCCGCGCTCAGGCTGGTGTCGTTGGCCAGTTCGCCGGCCAGCAGGGACATGGTGCCGAGCGGCGTGCCCAGTTCATGGGCCGCACCGGCTGCAAGCGTGCCCATGGCCATGACCCGTTCGTCGCGCAAGGCTTGTTCTCGGGCCGTGGCCAGCTCGGCATCACGTTGGCGAATGATCCGGGTCGTACGCACGATGATCCAGCCGATCATCACCGCCGAGATGACGAAAATCAGCCACATGCCGCCCAGGTGCAGTCGGGTGGCGCGAGTGCCATCGGCCATGGCAAGCGGTAGGTAATAGACCATCAGCAGCGAATAAGCGGCAATGGCCGTGGCGGCAACAATGGCGACGCAGCGCGCCGGCAGGGTCAGGGCCGCGATGGCAACGGGGGGCAGCAGCAGGGAAACGAGCGGATTCGCCGCACCACCGCTGAGGAATACCAATGCCGCCAGCACGCCAATGTCAAACAGCAGATGGCTGAACAACTCGCCAGCCGTGGCGGTTCTTGATCTGGCGACCCGGAATTGCGCGTAGGCATTAAAAACCCCGGTGATGGCGATGATGCCGAGCAGAGGCACCTGCGGAACCGGAATCTCCAGAAGGCCAGGTCCGATCATGATGAGTTGTGCCAGTAAGGCCAGTACCACCCATCGTCCGCCAACCAGACGGCGCAGATTGGCCAGGTAATCCGCATTCTCGGTCAGGCAGGGGGCAAGTAGCATGGAGCGAATTATGCGTGATTTGAGTCAATTTTCAGATGCGCGCGAGATGCGACAATTTGCCGCATCGTTATCTGGAGTCGAATTGGATGCTGAATTTTCTTCGCTTTTCGCTTTGTGCCGTCGTGCTGGCTACGAGTTACCCGGTTGCTGCGGTCGACCTGGAAAAAGGCAAAGAAATCAATGGTACCTGTGCTGCCTGCCATAGCGATAATGGCCAGGGGGGCAAGCGGGGTGAATACCCGCGGATTGCTGGTCAGCAGGTCAAATACATCGAAAGTCAGCTGAAAAGCTTTCGGGCGCGCACGCGGGTGAATATCCCGATGTTTCCCTATACGCAGGAGCGCGAATTATCGGACGCTGATATCAAGGATATTGCTGCCTATCTGAATGGTATCGAACTGGATACCAAAATGCCGACCTACACCGGTACTGAGGATGCACTGACCAAACTTCGAATGGCCGAAAAGGTGATGATCATTCCGCGGGTCGAGGGTGATCTGGCCAACGGAGAGAAGATTTACCAGAAGCAGTGTAGTGCCTGTCATGGCAAGACCGGCCGCGGCCGTGGCATGTTCCCGATGCTGGTCGGGCAATACACCAACTATTTACAGCGTCAGGTCGATCTCTACCTGAAGGGTGATCGGCCGCATGACGAAGAAGGTACTGTTGGGCTGTTGAACGCACTCAAGCCGCAGGACATCCAGGATATTCTGGCTTATCTCACCTCGATACAGGGGCCGAAAGAATGAAACGATTCAGCCTGACGCTGATCACCGTGTTGACGGTTGGCGCTGCCTGGGGACATGGTCATGCAGGGCCAGTCGACGACAGCATGCCGGACGCCCAGCGAATTCGTTTTTGCGAACGTGTCCGTGACCATGCCTTGCAGACTTTCTACAATCGCGAACGTGGCCAACCCATGAAATTGTTTGAAGAATACGGGGGTGACGGGGCTCGCATCACCAGCCATATCATCCGCCGCATTTATGCTGAGCCGCAGATTTCCAGTCCGAAAAAGGCGGAAACCTTTGGCCGGGCTACCTGCAATGAAATGATGGGAACAAAAGTGATTTCAGAGTAGGAACGGGATGAAGCGCTTGGTCCGCTGCATGTAGGATGAATAGGCGTCACCAAAGTAGGCCACGCATTCGCGCTCGTCGGCTTTTGCGGTCAGCCACAGGAACAGCGTGGCCAGGCCGGCGATAAAGGTACCGAGAAGGCTGGGGTCCTGAAAGTAGGCACCCCAGGCCAGCGCCAGGAGCGAGGCGTACATCGGGTGGCGGATATAGCCAAAAATGCCGTTTGAGACAACTTGGGTGGTCTTTTCGAATTCGTAGAACGAGCCATCATCGCGCTTGGCGCTGGCAGCACCATGGCGGCGCAGGGTACGGGTACCTTCGGCGACCAGGAAAATACTCAGCAGCATCAGCATCCACGATGTGAACTGGTGGGGCGAATAGGGATCGTCACCCCAGACGCCGTGATTCAGCACGACCAGCCCGAGAATGGCTTCCCAGGCAAAGAAGCGATAAAAGCCGTGGCTACCGGGCTTGCGCAGCGGTTTTCTCGATAGCCAGACAACAAGGGCGGTGCCGGCCAGTAGAAGGGTCAGGTCGTTCATGTCAGTGAGAGAAGGCAGTGGTCAGGGCGGCAATCATGTAGCCATGGTCGAGGACGCCGGCACTTTCGCGAATGCTGTGCATGGCCCACATCGGCGAGCCGACGTCGACGCTGGGAATGCCCAGCCGGGCGGCGACGATGGGGCCGATGGTACTACCGCAGCCAAGGTCGGTGCGGTGCGCGTATTGCTGGCAGGGTACGCCGGCCAGTTCGCAGATGGCCATGAAACGGGCGGCGGTATCGGCGCTGGTGCTGTAGCGCTGATTGGCGTTGCTCTTGATGACCGGCCCGGCATTGACCACCGCATGATGGCAAGGCTCGTAGGCGGCCGGGAAGTTTGGATGCCAGCCATGGGCCATGTCGGCGCTGATGAAAAAGCTTTGGGCCAGCATGCGGCGCTGGTCTTCGCTATCGAGCCCGGCGCTGGCGGCCAGTCGGCTGATGAGATCGGAAACGAAGCTGCCACCAGCGCCGGCGGCGCTCTCGCTGCCCACTTCTTCATGGTCGAAGAAGGCACACAGGCAAGTGGCACCGGGTTCGCGCGTGGCGAGCAGGGCGCTCAGCGCAGCGTGGCAGGAGGCCAGATTGTCGAGTTGGCTGTTGGCGACAAACTCACGGTCAACGCCCCACATAGCGCCTTTTTGCGTGTCGTAGGCGTTCAGTTCCCACGTCAGCAAATCGCCGGGGGCGACGCCGAGCGCCACGGCAATCGGCTGGCGAAAGCGGGCTTCAGCGTTCGTGCCGTCTTCGGATACGCCAAGCAGTAAGGGCAGTTCGGTCTGCTTGTTGAATTTGAGACCGTTTTCGTTGACCTCGCGATTCATGTGGATGGCCAGGTTGGGCAGGCGCAACAGCGGTTCGGTGAAGCGGACGAGACGTGATGTAAATCCACCCGGCGTCCGCACATTGACACGGCCGGCCAGCGACAGGTCGCGGTCGGCAAAGGTGGCGAGGATGGGGCCGCCGTAGACTTCGACGCCGAGCCTTACCATCCCGGCAGCGTCTTCTGCCGGCTTCGGCTTGAGGCGCAGGCCTGGTGAGTCGGTATGTGCGCCAATCAGGCGCATCCCGGTTTCGGCGGCGGGCAGGCGGCCAACGATGAAAGCGATGATCGAGGCGCCGCCACGTATCACGTAATGGCGACCGCCGGCTTTCAGTGTCCAGCGCTCATGTTCGTGGAGCTGGCTGAAACCCGCTGCGGTCAATCGCGATTCACAGGTCTGGACCGCATGCCAGGGGCTGGGGCTGGCATCGATGAAGTCGAGCAGGTCGCATGCCTGGGCGTGGGTGGTGTCAGGAATATTCATGGCTAGTCGGATTTCAACAGTTCAAGCAGTAAATTGGCAACCTGATCATCATAAAGCATGGCGATGTGACCGACCGGCGGCAGCTCTATATCGCGCGCGCCAGGCAATCGCTGGTTGTCCTGTGGCATGACGTAGTTGTCGTAAGCGTTGCGCAGGCTGATGAACGGGATGCTGATTTTTTCAGTCGCCATGTCGCGCAGCCATAGTGAGCCGGGCGTCATCTCGCGTGAGTTCTGGCCCAAGCCGATTTTGCTCAGGAGGCTTCCGGCATGGGGGGTGGCCAGGGTCAGCAGGCACTTGACGCGATGGGTGCCGTGGCGGGCCAGATAGGAGCGACAGATCAGGCCACCCATGCTATGGGCGATCAACGTGAGCTTCTTGCTGCCGGTGGCGGCGCAGACTTCCTCGATGCGCTGGTTCAATTGCGGAACCAGCTTGCCCATGCTGGTATAGGGCGGCGCCAGACTGACCGTGGCAACGGTATGACCGGCCGCTTCGAGTCTACGTCGCAGCAGCCACCAGACGCCGCGACTGCAGCCGTAGCCGTGCACCAGCAAAAGGGTGCGCTTGCCCGGAGTCAGGAGATCCGGTGGCATCCACAGGCGTTCGAACGGGATAACAAGGAGAAAGGTGAGCAAAAAGGCGAAATATTCGCCGATCATGATGCTGAGACGTCTCATGACACCCAGGCTCGGTGCTGGTGAGGCGAAGCGCATGCCGAAATACCAGGTCGTGGCATTCATCCAGAAGCGCAGGCCCAGCAGGCAGTTGATTGCGCCCACGATGGCAAGCGGCCAGTCAAGGTGCAGGAAGTGGCGGCCAATGGCGAGGTAGGCAGAGATTTCGAGGGTGATCCAGATGAACAGCGAAATGGGGACCATGTGTGTATCAGGCCGTTTCCGCGTCAGATTTTGGCAGCCACAGGCAGGCGCCTTTTGAGTCCTTGTCGATGCCGGCCAGTACGCGCTGGTGCTCGGCAAGTTCTTCCGGCGATGCGCGGCGGACGATCAGTGGCTTGCGCTCACGGACCAGACCGTCGGCATCGAGATTTGGGCGTGGGTCGGTATCGGGTTCGATCATCAGCGAGTTTTGCCCGCGCGTCATCGCCATGAATACGTCGGCCAGCAGTTCCGTGTCGAGCAAGGCGCCGTGCAAGGTGCGGCCGGAGTTGTCGATTTCGTAACGTTCGCACAGCGCATCGAGGCTGTTGCGCTTGCCAGGGTGCAGGTCCTTGGCCATGCGCAAGGTGTCGATGACGCCATTGCAAACCGTTTCGACGGGTACGCGGTCGAGGCGGCGCAATTCGGCATTCAGGAAGCCGAGGTCGAACGGCGCGTTGTGGATGACCAGTTCGGCACCGTTGATGAACTCAAGAAACTCGTCGGCGATGTCGGCAAATTTCGGCTTGTCGGCGAGGAATTCGAGCGTGATGCCGTGCACGGCCTGGGCGCCGGCATCGATTTCGCGTTCCGGATTGACGTATTTGTGCAGATGACGACCGGTGAAACGCCGGTTTTCCATTTCAATGCAGGCTACTTCAATGATGCGGTGACCCGAACGCGGATCGAGGCCGGTGGTTTCGGTGTCAAGTACGATCTGTTTCATGCAACTTCCTTACTGGATAATTCCTCGATGCCACGATTGGCCAGAGCATCGGCCCGTTCGTTTTCCGGGTGGCCCGCATGGCCTTTGACCCAGATCCATTCCAGCTTGTGCTGGTTCACCTGCGCGTCGAGCAATTGCCAGAGATCAGCATTTTTGACCGGCTTCTTGTCGGCTGTTTTCCAGCCGTTTTTCTTCCAGCCGTGAATCCACTCGTTGATGCCCTTCAAGACATATTGCGAGTCGGTGTAAATTCTTCCGTCGACCGAGCGTTTCAAGGCCTCCAGGGCGCGAATGGCCGCGGTCAGTTCCATGCGGTTGTTGGTGGTTTCCCTTTCGCCGCCCCATAGTTCCTTTTCGTGCGGACCGATGCGCAGGATGGCTCCCCAGCCACCGGGGCCAGGGTTTCCCTTGCAGGCGCCATCGGTGAATATTTCGACGATTTCTTCAGCGGCCATGGCCTTCCTTTTGTGCGATCGGGCGCAGCGCCTTGGCGCGTACCGAGTTATTGCGCCAGTTGGGCGTGATCAGATGCATGCCGTGGACGCGCTTGATGGCCCGCAGAACATACACGCCACCCGAAAAATTCCACCATCGGTTGCCCGCCGTTTCTATGATTTTCCAGCCCTGCACCCATTTGAGTTGTTCCACAGGCGGGATATAGCAGCCAAGATTTCCCCGGTCGACCTCAAAACCGAGCAATTTTAACCAATCCTTCAGGCGGTTCAGGGACAGGTAACTGCCATTCCATGGAAATTCACCGCTACGATCAAATTTTCGTTTTACGCCCCACAGCGATAGCGGGTTGAATCCGATAATGATGACCTGGCCCTCGGGGATCAGGATGCGCTCGACTTCGCGCAATATCTGGTGGGGCTGATGGCTGAACTCAAGTACGTGCGGCAGGACGACCAGGTCCATGCTCAACGAGGCCAGCGGTAGCGCGGCGCAATCGCAGACGAGATCGACGGCACCATATTCGCCAGCCTTCTGGCGCAGCGGAATGCGATTTGCGCGCAGGAAGTCACCCTGTGGAAGACCAATTTGCAGGGCATGGAAACCAAAAATGTCGGCTACGGCAGCATCAAGCTGGCGCTGCTCCCAATCCAGTACATAGCGCCCTGGATCGGTGGACAGCCACTCATCGAGTCCGGGAATTGACATTCCGGGCTTGGCGCTCGATAGTTCAGACATGTTTGAAATTTCGTTCATTCCGGCGTTCAAGGACAATTACATCTGGCTGCTGACCCGGGGCAAGCGTGCCTTCGTCGTCGATCCTGGCGATGCTGCACCCGTGCGCGCTCGTCTGGAGGCTGAAGGGCTGACGCTGGAGGGCATCCTGATTACCCATCACCATGCCGATCATCAGGGCGGCGTCGCCGAGTTGAAAGCGCAGTGGCAAACCGAGGTTTTTGCACCCTCCGTCGAGTCTATCACAGGCTGTACCCGACCTCTTTACGGTGGGGAGCGGATAGATGTTCTGGGGCAGTCGGTAGCAGTAATAGCGGTACCTGGCCATACGCTGGGTCATATTGCCTATGTTGCGCCGGGGGCGTTGTTTTGCGGCGATACGCTGTTTGGCGCCGGTTGTGGACGGTTGTTCGAGGGTACGCCGGAGCAGATGTCGGCATCACTCGACCGCCTTGCGGCATTGCCCGACGATACGCGAGTCTATTGTGCCCACGAATATACCGAGATGAACCTGCGTTTTGCGCTGGCCGTGGAGCCGGACAATATTGCCTTGCACGCACGGGTGGCGAAAGTGGCGGCACAACGTGCCGCTGGCTTGCCCAGTGTGCCGTCCTTGCTGGGTGAGGAGAAAGCGACGAATCCCTTTCTTCGCTGCAATGAACCGACTGTGATTGAGGCCGGTTTGCAGCATGCCGCGGTCAACCGGAAAAAATCGGAAATTTTCAAAGCCATTCGTGGCTGGCGAAATAACTTCTAGGATTTGGCCTGGCGGATGCGGGCGCTGACTTTTTCCAGCGTATCGAGTACGCGGGCGGCGTTGAAGGGCTTGATGATGAAGCCGCTGGCGCCGTTCTGAATCGACTCCTGGACGGTGCCCGGATCGGAGTTGCTGGTGACCATGACGACTTCGATTGTCGGATGAGCGACCTTGATCTCGCACAGGGCTTCGATCCCGTTCTTCTCCGGCATCATGACATCCATGCAGACGATATCCGGTTTCAGACGATCGGCCATTTCGATGGCTGACTGGCCATTACGAGCTTCTCCCACGACATCGTATTCTTCGCCGCGCAGCATGCCGCGAAGAATGCTGCGCATCATGTCGTTATCGTCGGCGATGATGATTGAAGTGCGTCTGCGAGCCATATGTGTCTCTGTTATGCGGCGTCGGCACGGCAGACGCGATCGCGCCCCTCTCGCTTGGCCCTGTACAGCGCCTTGTCAGCGGCATGGATGAGGTCGTCCGGAGGGTTGTCGAAACCGGGAGCGGCGGAGGCGATGCCGATACTCATCGTGACGCGCCCACCGGGTGAAGACTCATGCGCAATATTCAACTCGCGGATCGCCTGACGAATTTTTTCGGCCACCATGAGTGCACCGCCTATCGTGGTTTCGGGCAGGACGACCACGAACTCTTCGCCACCATAGCGCGCTACCAAATCAGAGGGACGTTCGGTATTCAGGCTGATTGCAGTGGCTACCTTGCGCAGGCAGTCGTCACCGGCCTGGTGACCGTAGGTGTCATTGAATAGTTTGAAATAATCAACGTCGCACATGAGCATGGCAATGCTGTTCGAGTGTCGGCGCGCCCGACGCCATTCCAGCGCAATCGTTTCGTCGAAGAAGCGGCGGTTGGCGACCCCGGTCAGCCCATCGCTGGATGAAATGCGCACCAGTTCCTTGTTGGCCGCATCCAGCTTCTGCGTCAGTGCCAGCAGTGAGGTGCGCATCAGGACGAGACGTTGCATGGCCCTGATTTTTGCACCGAGCACAATTTCACTGACCGGCTTGAGCAGGTAGTCGTCCCCCCCTGCTGCAATGCCAGCTTCGATGCTGGCGTCGTCGCCGAGGGACGACAGGAAGATGATGGGTGTCCAGTCCCCCTGTTTCTCCATGGCCCTGATTCGCTGGGCCACCACGAAGCCGTCGATGTCGGGCAGCACAACGTCCAGCAAGACCATGTCCGGCCGCTGGTGAGCGAAAACCGCCAGCGCCGCTTCGCCCGTCTCCGCCGGCAAGGCTATCGCGCCAAATCGTTCGACGTGCTGAGTCAGCAGAAGGCGGTTGGCGCGGCTGTCTTCGACGACGAGAATTTTCATATGCCTGGTCTATGCTCCCTCAGCGTAGTCTAACGACAATATTGCTTGAAGAACACGAGCGCGGAAATCGCTATGCAGATCGTTCCAACGCCCCAGCCGATGCCCCAGATCAGCGATTGCTTGGCCTGATGGTGGGCATTGTGGTGTTTGAATTCGAAATACTGTTGGAATTCCCCAAGTGTCAGCACAGCCGCAAGCACGAAGAAAATCATCCCGCAGAACATGAAAATGATCATGCTGTTGGTCAATTCACGGCAGGCGCCCGCCGTCCGATGCAGGAAGAGAAGCAGGGCATCGGTACGAAATGCGAAACTGCTAATCAGGTAGGCCAGTCCGGCAAAAACGCTGATCAGGCCGAGGATCAACCAGGTTTGCCAGCGCTTGAGTTGCGCAATAGCGCTACGAATGTCGTCGATGATCCAATTCATGTGTTTTCGCCGATATTTCTACCGTGCCGTTGTGCTAAATTCCGCCGATATACAGCAAGAAAGACAGAATATCATGGCTGACCAGACCTCAAACAATTCAACAACAATGTCACATTTTGCCAGCGGCCTGAAATCACCGCGTACCTTGCGAATCGCCAAATGGTCGGCGGGAATCTTTCTGGTTTTTGGCTTGCTGGGCTATTTTGCGGCGCCCCCCCTGCTTAAATCCGTTTTACAGAAGCAACTGACCGCACAGTTGCATCGCGATGTCAGCATCGACAAAATCGCGATCAATCCGTATGGCTTGTCAGCGCAAATCAATGGATTGTCGATCAAAGCCGAGGGGGGCAAAGAGGTCGCCGGCTTTGATGAGTTTTTTGTGGATTTGTCGTCTGCCTCGATTTTCAGGCTGGCTGCCGTTGTCGATGAAGTACGCCTGCAGGGGCTGCGTGTGGCCGTCTCACGGGTAGCCGAGGGGCGCTACGACATTTCCGATCTGCTTGACGAGTGGATGAAACCCAAGGATGAGCCGGAAAAGGAACCGCCGCATTTTTCAGTCAATAACATCCAGCTGATCAACGCCAAGATCGTCTTCGATGACCAGCCCAAAGGCAAGGTTCATACGATCAGTGATATCAACCTGGCATTGCCATTTGTGTCCAACCTGCCCCATCAGGTCGAGATTCTGGTCAAACCATCGTTTTCTGCCAATATCAATGGCTCGCCGATAGCACTGACCGGCGACAGCAAACCCTTTTCGGGTACTCACGAAAGCCATCTTGATCTTGATCTTGATCGCTTTGATCTGGCCGTACTACAGCCTTACATGCCCGATGCCATGCCTTTCAAACTGACGGCAGGCACGCTCGATTCGGAACTGAAAGCAATGTTCAAAGAAGTCTCCGACCAGGTTTACTCGGTCTCCGTGGTCGGTAGCGCCCATGTCTCGGGGCTGACCCTGCTGGAAAGCCAGGGGCAGCCACTGGCCGGGTGGAAGCGTCTGGATATCGATCTTGATCATGCTGACCCGATCGGGCGCAAGGTAGCCATCAAGCATATCGGGCTGGACGGTCTTGAAGTCTATCTGGCGGTCAATAAGCAGGGCGAGTTCAATGTGATTCGCTTGGCAGATCAACTGTCCAAGCCACCGGCCAGTGTGCCGGACACGAAAGTCGAGCCAGGCAAGCCATTCGAGTGGTCTCTGGGTGAGTTTGCCCTAACCAATGGCTTGATCCATTGGCAGGATGAATCCAACCTGAAGCCGACCATCGGCGAAGTTCGTCATCTGGACGTCAAGGTTGGCAAGGTCGATGGCAAACTGGTGGAGCCGATCATGATTGGCGACGTGAGCTATCAGATTGACCTTGGCGAGCGCTTCCGCGTCGAGAAAATGGCATTCAAAAATATCCGCGTCGACTTGCCGGCGCATCGTGTCGATATCGCCGAGATCAGCAATACCGGTACTCGGGCCCGCATGGTGCGCAATAAGGCTGGCAAGATCGAGTGGGTCAGCTCGCCGGTCATGAAGACGGTCAGGGCTACGAATGCACGCAATGACACCAAGGCCAAGGCGGTAGCCGAGGCCGAGGGTAAACAGGAATGGATTGGCAAGGTGGGCAAGCTGAGTATCGAGGATCTTGGCTTCCGATTTGAGGATCAATCCACCCAGCCATCCGCCGTGCAGGAAATAGAGGGATTCAGCCTGCTGGGGCAGGAACTGACTAACGAGCCGAACAAGAAAGGCAAAATAGCGCTGAAGGGCAAGGTCAACAAAAAGGGCAGCCTGGCTGTGGACGGCAGCTTGCAAATTTACCCGCTGGATGTGGCAGTCAAGCTCGAAACAGTCACCATTCCTCTGCTGCCGCTGGAGCCATATTTTGGCCAGTTTCTGAATATCTCCCTGACCCGTGGGCTGGTATCCAACAAGGGTGAGGCCACGGCCAAGTTCGATGCCGTTGGCTTCAAGGCAGGTTACAAAGGGTCATTCACGTTAGGGGACTTTGTTGCAGTCGACAAGCTGAACAGTACCGATTTCCTTAAATGGAAGTCGCTGTATTTCGGCGGCATTGATTTTCGTTTGGAACCGATGGCGATCAATGTCGGTGAAATTGCCTTGACTGATTATTTTTCACGCCTGATCCTGAATAGGGATGGGAAGCTGAATGTAGCGGATATCGTCAAGAAGCCGGAGAGCGCCATCGTTTCAGCCAAAAAGGAAGACGCAAAGCCGGTCGAGCCCAAGGGCGACACCAAGGTTGCAGCCAAGGATGGCGCACCGGCCAAGCCGCCGATACCGATCAAGATTGGCAAGATTACCCTGCAGAACGGGACGGTAAATTTCTCGGACCTGTTCGTCAAACCCAATTATTCAGTCAATTTGACCAAGCTTGGCGGCCGTGTCAGCGGGCTGTCATCAGCGGCCGATACCGTGGCCGATCTGGAATTGCGTGGCAAGTATGCCAATTCGGCCCCTGTACAAATAATTGCCAAACTGAATCCGCTGGCAGCCAAGTCCTATCTGGATTTGAAGGCAGATATCACAGGCGTGGATATGGTGGGTTTTTCACCCTACGCGGGCAAATATGCCGGTTATGCTATCGACAAGGGCAAGCTGTCATTGAATGTGGCCTACAAGCTGGAAAACAACCAGTTGCAGGCGGAAAACAAGCTGTTCATCGACCAGTTTACCTTCGGTGACAAGGTTGAAAGCGCGGATGCCACAAAATTGCCGGTTAATCTGGCGATTTCCCTGCTCAAGAATAATCGAGGGGAAATTGATCTGGCATTGCCCATTTCCGGTTCGCTTGATGATCCCCAGTTTTCGATCGGTGGTTTGATCATCAAGGTAATCGTTAATCTATTCGTCAAGGCGGTGACGTCTCCGTTTGCGTTGCTGGGCTCGATGGTCGGTGGAGGCGAAGAGTTGTCCAACGTCGAATTTGCAGCCGGCCGTGCCTCGCTCAATGATGCCTCGACCAAAAAGCTCGAGTCCCTTGCCAAAGCGTTGAACGAGCGTAATGCGCTCAAGCTGGAAATTACCGGTCGTGCCGATCCGGAAGCCGACAAGGAAGGTATCAAACGCGTCGCGATCGAACGGGCGATGCAGGCCGAAAAGCTGAAGGACATGAAGAAAGCAGGCGAAGGCAAGTCACTGGATGAGATCGAGATTGCACCGGAAGAAACGAAGACCTATCTGGCGCGCGCGTACAAGGACGCCAAATTCCCGAAACCGCGTAATCTGATTGGTATGCAAAAGGAGCTGCCGCCGGAAGAGATGGAGAAACTGATGCTGACGAATCTGCCGGTGACTGATGACGACATCAAGGATCTGGCCACTCGTCGGGCGGAGGTGGTTCAGGCGTGGCTGATCGAGCAAGGCAAGGTCGCACCCGAGCGTGTTTTCCTGTTGCCGGGCAAGGTTGGGGCGGCCGACAAGGGCAAGGGGAATCGTGCTGATTTCTCGTTAAGGTGAGGTCAAGTTGAGCGCTACGATGGGCCTGGCCCTGGTCGCCGGCGTGGTGGTGGTCATCCTGTTGCAGGTGGTCCTCCTGTTGCGCGGCAATCGCCGGCCGGACGATGAAGTGCGCGCCAAGGTGCAGCTGGAGGCGCTGGAAAAAGGATTGATGCGTCTGGAACGGGAACTGCGCGAGGAGTTGGCGCGCGGTCGTCGTGAAGATGCGGACGAAGCCTTTCGTGATCGGGAGGAGCGGGCGCAATCGTCTACATTGTTGAGTCAGGTGGTGACCACGCAGGTTGGACAACTCGGCAGTTTGCAGGCCGAGCGTCTGGAGGCATTTGCTCGCGACCTGAGCCGCTTTTCTTCAGGACTGGATGAACGCTTCGAACATTTGAAAATTGCCGTAGAAACCCGGTTGACCGCGATACAGGTTGACAATGCGGCGAAGCTGGAGGAAATGCGGCGGACCGTCGATGAAAAGCTGCATGCCACGCTGGAGCAGCGACTTGGCGAGTCTTTCAAGCAGGTCAGCGATCGATTGGAGCAGGTGCATCGCGGCCTTGGCGAAATGCAGACGCTGGCGGCCGGTGTCGGCGATCTCAAGCGTGTGCTGACCAATGTGAAAACGCGCGGTACCTGGGGCGAGGTGCAATTGTCGGCCTTGCTTGAACAGCTGCTGACCGCCGAGCAGTTTGGCTGCAACGTTGTGACCAAGCCGGGCAGCAATGAGCGCGTCGACTTCGCCATTCGCCTGCCGGGCAAGGATGATGGTGCCGTGGTGTGGTTGCCGATTGATGCGAAATATCCGATCGAGGATTATCAGCGCTTGCTGGATGCCCAGGAACGCGGCGATCCGGCCGCAGTGGAAGAGGCATCACGGGCCATTGAAACGCGCCTCAAAATTGAGGCGAAAAGCATCCATGAGAAATATGTCTCGCCGCCGCACACGACCGAT
>DAOLIO010000016.1:0-24252 GCA_035328505.1 Azonexus sp. | reverse complement strand
CGGTAGCCGAACAACTCCGCGATCCGCTCGCGCTGGGCATAATGCTCGTGTTTGGGGTTTGGGGTGCAGTGGAACGGAAAAAGCAGTTAGGTTTTTGTCATTGATGTAGCCGCAGAATTCGGAAATTATCGTACGCTAGGCCAACATCATGGCGCCCGACGGTCTCTTGTGTGCCCTTATGTGGAGTTCCACATAAGGGCACTTATGCTGACCTCTCGATTATGTGGATTTTGGTATGCGTCGTGTTGCCAAGGCCCCGCTCCATGAGCCTTTCAAGCGGCTGATGCAACACAACGGTCAACATAATTTCAGCGGTCTTCGAAGCGGCGCTTTCTCTTCAAGAGACCGTGCAAACCAGACTATTTGGACAGCACCGTACCCATTATTACGCCGAAGCAAATCAATCTACGAAGAACCACGCCGTGGCAGGGCTTCGTGAACCGGGGCCTGAGCAAAGAGTCAGTGTTACCGGGCACCCGACTCGCTGATCGACTTCCTCAACGCGCTGTGATTATGTGGATATCGAAATGCGCGCCCACCGCAGATCAACTGCGATTGGCGCTCGTTTCGTTTCCTTATTCCACATAATCGAGAGGTCAGCATAAGTGCCCAAAGGAGACATTCACCGTTTGCTTGGTTCAACGGCAGCTTCCTAACTGAAGCAGTCGCCTTGAGCATCAACTGACTGATCACTCCTGTCTTCAGTAAGAGGTTGCGGCGCGTGCTGCCTGGTCGTAGCGGCCCGACAGCGTGCGCATCGTTCGTGCCATCTCCGCAAGACGCCTGTTCTCCTCGGTCTCACCGGAGAAGCCGGGCATCAGGCAGGCTTCGCGCACGGCACGGTATTTCATGCACAGATCGCGGCCGGCGGCGGTCGTCGCGAAGAATACCTCCTTGCCGCGCTTGCCGCCCTCGACCAGGCCGGCAGCGGCCAGTTTCTTCAGCGAGTAGGAAACGACGTGCGTGTCCTCGATGTTGAGGACGAAGCAGATGTCAGCGAGGCGCTTTTCGGTGCCTTTGTGGTTGATGTGGTGCAGGACCAGCACGTCGGTCGCGGTCATGTCCTTGACCCCGGCGGCGCCCATGCAGCGGATCAGCCAGCGGTTGAAGGCATGCGCCGCGATGATCAGTCCGAACTCGAACTCGGACAGTTCCGGCGACTTTTCGGAGACCAGGTGCGACGAGGAAACGATACGCTGTTCGGGAGTCAGGGAGGGGTTCTTGGCGCTCATCGGAAGTTCACTCAAATTAAACACGTTTATTATACGTGAAAATAACGTTGACTTTTTATCGATGTTTTATTAACTTTATGGCTGTATTATTTGAACGTATCAACCACGTCGCCCTTCCGCCAGCCCCACTCGAGGAAACCACCATGTTTAGAAAAATTGCCGCCGCTGCAGCCGCTTCCGCGCTGTTCGTGATTGCTGCCCCTGTCAGCGCCCAACAAAAATGGGACATGCCGACCGGCTACCCGGCCAGCAACTTCCACACCGAGAACATCCACCAGTTCGCCGCCGAGGTCGATAAATCCACCGGCGGCAAATTGAAGATCACGGTCCATGACAGCGGTTCGCTGTTCAAGGCCAACGAAATCAAGCGCGCCGTCCAGGGCGGCCAGGCACAGATCGGCGAGATCATCATTTCCGGCCACTCGAACGAGGACGCCATGTACGGCGTAGATTCAATCCCCTTCCTAGCCACCAGCTACGGCGACTCGCAGAAACTCTGGCAGGCCTCGCGCCAGGCCACCGAAGCCCGCCTCGCCAAGCAGGGCATGAAGGTGCTGTATGCCGTCGCCTGGCCGCCGCAGGGCATCTTCAGCGCCAAGCCGATCAACTCGGCGGCCGACCTCAAGGGCGCCAAGTGGCGCGCCTACAACCCGAACACCAGCCGCATCGCCCAGCTGGTCGGCGCCCAGCCGGTCACCGTGCAGGCTGCCGAACTGACCCAGGCCCTGGCCACCGGCGCCGTCAACACCTTCATGACCTCGGCTGCCACCGGCTTCGACGGCAAGGTCTGGGAGCAGGTCAAGTATTACTACGACGTCAGCGCCTGGCTGCCGAAGAACCTGGTGATCGTTTCGCAGAAAGCCTTCGACGGCCTCGACAAGAGCAGCCAGGAAGCCCTGCTGAAAGCCGCCGCTACTGCTGAAACGCGGGGCTGGAAGGTCAGCGCCGAGAAGAATTCCTGGTACATCGAGCAGATGAAGAAGAACGGCATGACGGTTGATGCCGGCTCGCCGCAGCTGAAGGCCGACCTGAAGAAGGTCGGTGACACGATGATCGCCGACTGGGCCAAGCAGGCCGGCGCCGACGGCCAGGCCGTACTCGACGCCTACCGCAAGTAATTCCGCCAACCCTGGCCGCCACGGTGGCCTGTTCCTTTTTCGAAGGAGTCCCCATGCGCACCCTGCTGGATCGACTATTCACCGCCGCCGGTTACCTTGCCGGACTCTTCCTGATCGGCACCCTGCTCGCCGTGCTGGCCAGCATCTTCGGTCGCCTCATCCCCGCGCTCGACCTGCCCGGTGCCGACGCCTACGCCGGCTACTGCATGGCAGCAGCGGCCTTCCTGGCGCTGGCGCCGACTCTGCGCCGGGGCGAGCACATCCGCGTGACGCTGCTCCTCAACCATCTGCCGGCCACAGCGCACCGCTGGCTCGACGTCTTCTGCCATGTCGTCGCCGTGTTCATGGCCGGCGCCCTCGCCTGGTACTCGATCCGCCTGGTGCTGCAATCGCGCGAGTTTGTCGACATTTCGACCGGCCTCGACGCAACGCCACTGTGGATTCCCCAGCTCGGGATGGCTGTCGGCACCAGCCTGTTTACCCTGGCTTTCCTAATGGATCTCATCCTGCTTCTGACTGGCAAGACCCTTCGCGAAGCCTCGCCCGACGGCGAACCCGCCCACATCGAATAAGAGGATGCGACCATGGATCTGACCATCACCCTACTGCTTGTCATCACCCTCTTTGTCGTCCTCGGCAGCGGCGTCTGGATCGGCCTTTCGCTGGCCGGCGTCGCCTGGATCGGCATGGAGTTGTTTACCTCCCGCCCGGTCGGCGACAGCATGGCCGTCACCATCTGGGGTTCGGCCTCCTCGTGGACGCTGACCGCGCTGCCGCTGTTCATCTGGATGGGCGAAATCCTGTTCCGCACCAAGCTCTCCGAAGACATGTTCAAGGGCCTGGCGCCGTGGCTGGAAAAACTGCCGGGCCGCCTGCTGCACACCAACATTATCGGCTGTACGATCTTCGCCGCGGTCTCCGGTTCCTCGGCCGCCACCTGCGCCACCATCGGCAAGATGACGCTGCCCGAGCTGAAGCGCCGCGGCTATCCGGACAGCATCGCCATCGGCACGCTGGCCGGTGCGGGCACGCTCGGCCTGCTGATTCCGCCGTCGATCATCATGATCGTGTATGGCGTCACCGCCAACGTCTCGATCGCCCAGCTGTTCATCGCCGGCGTCTTCCCCGGCCTGTTGCTGGCCAGCCTGTTCATGGCCTATACCATCGTCTGGTCGCTGCTTCATCCGGATCAGATTCCGCCGGCTGATCAGAACATGACGTTTCTGCAGAAGCTCGATGCCTCACGCAATCTGATCCCGGTCATTTCGCTGATCACCGCTGTCCTTGGCTCGATCTACACCGGGCTGGCCACCGCCACCGAAGCCGCCGGACTCGGCGTTGTCGGCGCCATGGTTATCGCCGCCATCCAGGGGGAGATGAGCTGGAAGAATTTCCGCGACAGCCTGCTCGGGGCTACCCGCCTCTATTGCATGATCGCGCTGATCCTCGCCGGCGCCGCCTTCCTGACGCTCGCCATGGGCTACATCGGCCTGCCCCGTCATCTCGCCGAATGGATTGGCAGCCTAGGCCTGTCGCCACTGGCGCTGGTCATGGCGCTGATGGCTTTCTTCATCATCCTCGGCTGCTTCCTCGACGGGATTTCCATTATCGTGCTGACCATGGGCATCCTGCTGCCGACCATCGAAAAGGCCGGCATCGACCTGATCTGGTTCGGCATCTATGTCGTACTGGTCGTTGAAATGGCGCAGATCACGCCACCGGTCGGCTTCAACCTGTTCGTGCTGCAAGGCATGACCAAGAAGGAGATCACCTGGCTGGCGAAGCATTCGATGCCAATGTTCTTCCTGATGGTCGGCGCCGTGCTGCTCATCTATTTCTTCCCCGGCATCATCACCTGGCTACCGCAGCACATGGCGGGCTAAGCATCGTGAGCCATCTACCCACCTTGCTGCCGCTCGGCGACAGCGCCTGGACAGTCGAGTTCGGTGACCGCATCGACCCAGCGCTGCACGCCCGGGTCATGGGACTGAACGTCGCCCTCCATGTTGCTCGCGATGCCGGTGATCTGGCCGGTATCGTGGACCTGGTGCCGACCTTCCGCTCGCTGACCGTGCATTACGATCCGCTCGCTGTCGACGGCCAACTTCTGGGCACTCGCCTGCTGCAAATGGCCGAAGCTGCCGGCAGCACTGCCAGCGAGGGACGCCACTGGCTGTTGCCGGTCTGCTGCGACGCCGATCTGGCACCCGACCTCGAACGCCTGGCCGAGGCCAAAGGGATGGAACCGGCGCAGGTGATTGCGCTGCTCACCGCCGCAACCTATCGCGTTTACATGATCGGCTTCATGCCCGGCTTCCCCTACATGGGGGGGCTGCCACCGCAACTGGCCATGCCGCGCCTGGCCAATCCGCGCAAGGTGGTGCCGGCCCGGTCGCTCGCCGTCACCGGCGAAATGTGCGCGGTCTATCCCTGGGAAAGCCCAGGTGGCTGGAACCTGCTCGGGCGCACCCCGGTGCCCTTGTTCGAGGCTGCCGAGGAGACTGCTCCGGCGCTGCTCGAGTCCGGCGACCAGGTGCGCTGGCGTGTCGTCGACCGCGCCGAGTACGAGCACATCGCGGGCGAACTGGCTGCCGGCCGGCTCAGCCGCGCCAATTTCCACATCGCCGGGGAGGCCGCATGACCGGACTGATCGAAGTCATCGACGGCGGTCTCGGCAACGCCATCCAGGATGCTGGGCGCTTCGGCTACCGCCATCAGGGCCTGGCCGTGTCAGGCTTTCTCGACCGGCCACTGGCCGATTGTGCCAACGCGCTGGCCGGCAATCATCCGGCTGCGGCCTGTATCGAAATGCGCGGTCTCGGGCCGACCCTGGCGGTACGCTGCGGACCGTTGCGCGTGGCCCTGGCCGGCAATGTCGCCGCTACCATCCTGCGTGCCAACGGCAGCAGCCAGGCGCTGCCGGCCTGGCAAAGCGCGACCCTGGAGGACCACGACAGCCTGAAGGTCGGCGCCGTCGCCGGCGGCACCGCCTACCTTGCCATTTCCGGCGGCTGCGCCGTGCCCCGCCAACTCGGCAGCCGCTCGACCTATCAGCGCGCCGGCATCGGCGGCATCGACGGCCACGCACTGCAAAAAGGTGACAGTATTCCCTGCAGCCAATCGGGCAAACGCGATTTTCGTGAAACTCGGGGTGAGCCCTTGGATCATGGCGATGGCCCGATCCGCGTCATGCTTGGCCCACAGGCCGCCCACTTCACCGACGAGGCCATCGAGACCTTTCTGAATACCCCCTACTCGGCAACTGCGGAACAGGATCGCATGGGGCTGCGCTTGGCAGGTCCGGCCCTGGCCCACGCCAGTCCGGCCGCGGCCGACATTGTCTCCGACGGCGTAACGCCGGGCGCCATTCAGGTGCCGGCCAACGGCCTGCCGATCATCCTCCTCGCCGACTGCCAGACGGTCGGTGGGTACCCCAAGATCGCCACGGTAATCAGTGCCGACCTGCCGCGCCTTGCCCACTGCCCGCCGGGTAGCACGATCCAGTTCCAATCGGTCGACCTGGCCGCCGCCCGCCACGCCCTGGCCGAGTTGCGCCAGCGGTGGACCGACTGGGCGCGCGCTTTACAGACCTTCCTGCCACCAGGCAGCCTGGACGAGGCCGCGCTATACGGTTGCAACCTGATCAGTGGCATGGTCGATGCGGGCGGTTTCCTGCGCGGCACGCCTCCCGATTTGCCGTGGGAGTGCTCATGAGCAACCGGCGAACCGATCTCAATGCGCCGGGATGATCGGAAAACGAATCGGGCAGCAGCAATAATCGTTGAAAGAACAATCAGGAGATAGCATGAGTAAAAAGCAAACGACGTCAGCCGAAGACCTGCGCCGGGTCGGCGGCATGTCCTACCTCAACCCGAACGCACCAGAGCCATGGGCCAGCTTCGTCGAGCAGATCGAACGTGTGAAACCGCACCTCGGTCACCTAGCGAAGTGGATCGAAACCATGAAGCACCCGAAGCGCATCCTGATCGTCGATGTGCCGATCATTCGCGACGACGGGTCGGTGGCGCACTACGAGGGTTATCGCGTTCAGCACTCCCTCTCGCGCGGTCCCGGCAAGGGCGGCGTGCGCTTTCACCCGGCAGTTACGCTCAATGAAGTGATGGCGCTGTCGGGCTGGATGACGATCAAGAATGCCGCGGTCAACCTGCCTTTCGGTGGCGCCAAGGGTGGCATCCGTCTTGATCCGCGGGCGCACTCACAGGCCGAACTGCAGCGCATCACGCGGCGCTACACCTCGGAAATTGGCATCATCATCGGGCCCGACAAGGACATTCCGGCGCCCGACGTCGGCACCAACGAGCAGAGCATGGCGTGGATGATGGACACTTATTCGATGAACGTCGGTGGCACCGCGACGGGCGTCGTCACCGGCAAGCCGATTCCCCTTGGCGGCTCACTCGGCCGTCACGAAGCCACCGGTCGCGGCGTGTTCATCGCTGCCCGTGAAGCCGGTAAACGGATTCACCTGCCGGTCGAAGGTGCCCGTGTCGTGGTTCAGGGTTTTGGCAACGTCGGCGGTATCGCGGCTCGCATCTTCCAGGAACACGGCGCCAAAGTGATAGCGGTGCAGGATCATTCGGCGACGCTGGCCAATGAAAACGGCATCGACATCCACGCCGCGCTCAAGCATGTGGAGATCAATGGCGGCCTGGCCGGCTTCCCGGGCGCGTCGCCGATTTCAGGCGACGATTTCTGGCTGCTCAAGTCTGACTTCCTGATTCCGGCCGCCCTTGAGGGCCAGATCCTGCCCGAGCGGGCACAGAAGATCAGCACCAAAGTCGTGGTCGAGGGCGCCAACGGCCCGACCACCCCGGCGGCCGACGATATCCTCCAGCAGCGCGACATTCTGGTCGTTCCCGACGTGCTGGCAAACGCTGGCGGCGTAACGGTGTCGTACTTCGAGTGGGTACAGGATTTCTCCTCGTTCTTCTGGACCGAAGAAGAGATCAATGCCCGTCTCGAGCAGATCATGGTCGGCGCCTTCGACGCGATCTGGAAACTGTCCGAGGAGCGCAATGTGTCGCTGCGCACCGCAACCTTCATCATTGCCTGTCAGCGAGTACTCGCAGCGCGCGAACAGCGCGGCTTGTATCCTTAACCTGGGGAACCTGCTCATGAACAAAAACATCAATCTCAATGCCGACCTCGGTGAAAGCTTCGGTGCGTGGTCCATGGGGGATGACGAGTCCCTGCTCGACATCGTCGCCAGCGCCAATATTGCCTGCGGCTTTCATGCCGGGGATCCTTTGGTCATGCGGAGGACAGTCGCGGCGGCCAAAAAGCGCGGGGTCAGCATTGGCGCCCACCCGGCGTTCCCCGATCTGCAAGGCTTCGGCCGGCGGCGCATGGATATCCCGGCTGCCGAGCTGGAAGCGATGATCATCTACCAGATTGGCGCCCTGAAGGCGATGGCCGCGGCCGAAGGCAGCTGCGTCAGTCACGTCAAGCCGCATGGCGCCCTCAGCAACATGGCCTGTGCCGATCCGGCGCTGGCCGATTGCGTCGCTCGTGCCGTCCATGCCATCAGCCCGCAACTGATACTGCTGGCCCCGGCCTACTCCCGACTCGCTACAGCCGGCGAACGCATCGGCCTGCCGGTCATCCTTGAGATTTTCGCCGATCGTGCCTATCAGGACGACGGCCAGTTGATGCCACGCAGCCAGCCCGGCGCCATGATCCATGGCACTGACGCCGCACTCGCCCACGTCCTGCGCATGCTGGATGAACAAGCCATCGTCAGCGTCAACGGCAAGCGCCTACCGACCCGCGTGCAAAGCATTTGCGTTCACGGCGACAACCCGGAGGCGGTTGCCACCGCCAGCGATCTCCGACGCGGCATCGAGGCGGCCGACTACAGCATCGTCAGCCTCGATCGACTGTAAGGCAGGGGGAAAATACTGCAGTTAACCGGCCCCCGTCCGCGAGCGGGGGCACTACATTGTAGTGTCATTCGATCCGACGGCAGATATCGGAGTACGGCGGACCTTCGAGTGGCCGCTTCGTGGACGTGATCACCGGCCGGTTGTGGCCGAATGCTGCCGATCATAGAAAAATGACGAATGACTTCACCAAAATTTGATCAGTTGCTGCGTCTCTCGCTACAGGCAGCTTGTTCAAACCAGCACTTCCAGCCCCTTGCGTTCAATCACTGAAAGCAATCGTGCCGCAGCCCCACTGGGTTTTTTATCTCCGTTTTCCCACTTCTGAACGGTAGAGATACTGGCGTTGAGGTAGGCAGCAAAGACGGCCTGACTGATGTGCAGGCTCTCCCGCAAGCGCCGGATCATTTCCGCCGTGTAGGCCGGCGGTGGCAGGCATTGTGTTTCAAAGTCACGCAATGTTTGCTTGTTCACTGCGCCGATGTCATGCAAACCACGCATCGTTTCCAGGGCTTCGTTAATCATTCGGCTCATGCTGCACCTCCATCAATTCGTTGGCTTTCAACGCGGTTTCAATCTGATCGTTACTGAGCACGACCAATGTGCTCGCGAGGCTCTGGTAAATCCCCAACTCGCGCTGGGTGATGTTGTCGCGATCTTTCTTCTCAAACCCGAAAAGAAAGTACAACGTGCCAGCGAACCGTGTGGCCAGCAAAGTGCGCGTGCTACCGCTTTTGCCTCGTCCAGGTAGCGCCACCCTTTGCTTGAACAGGTTGCTACCCAGATCCGCATCAATCAGCCCGCGTTCAATATCTGAAACGGCCTTCAACAAAGCGGTGTCGGTGACGCCAGCTTTCCCAGCCCAACGATCAAATACCCGTGTCTTGAAAACTCTCATGACTCATTGTATCACTTGGTGCAACACTGAAGTCAATGGCCGACGCTACTCTGGCGTCGATCTGGCCAATATGAATAGCTAAATTGGTTGTGGACAATTTACATCGTGTTTTGCCTTATTGGCCATACCGTCTATAGTTAGCCAAGTTCCGTATACCCATTTTGGCCAGCACCCATGAACATCGCCCGCATTTACCTTCGCGTCAGTACCGAAGAGCAGGATCTCACTCGACAGGCGGAGATTGAGCTCAGCACGCGGGCGGCCGGCTATTACATCGCTGGCGTCTACCGTGAGAAGGCGTCGGGTGCCCGCGCCGACCGGCCCGAATTGCTGCGGATGATCGCTGACCTGCAACCGGGCGAGGTGGTAGTTGCCGAGAAGATCGACCGCATCAGCCGACTCCCCTTGGCCGAGGCTGAGCAATTGGTTGGCTCGATCCGGGCCAAAGGCGCCCGGCTGGCCGTGCCGGGTTTGGTTGATCTCTCTGACTTCGCCGCCGAAGCCGATGGCGTGGCCAAGATCGTGCTGGAGTCAGTTCAGGAACTCCTGCTTAAGCTGGCCCTGCAAATGGCACGCGACGATTACGAAACCCGCCGTGAGCGGCAGCGCCAAGGCGTGCAACTTGCCAAGGCTTCCGGAAAATATAAGGGGCGGAAGCCGGATGGCCCCACCCATCACCGCATTGTGGCCTTGCGGGGAGCTGGTCATACGATCCAGAAAACTGCCGAGTTGGCTGGATGCAGCACCAGCCAGGTCAAGCGAATCTGGGCCATGCACCAAGGCAAGCCGTAACGGGTTGTGGCACCTCTACAGGAGCACTCATGCCGGTCAGCTTTCTCTCCAACGAACAGCGCGAAAGCTATGGCCGATACACCGGAGCGCCATCACTCGACGACCTCGCCCGTTACTTCCACCTCGACGACAGCGACCTCGCATTGATCGCGCAGAAACGCGGTGAACACAACCGGCTGGGTTTCGCCGTGCAGCTCTGCACGGTGCGTTATCTCGGCACTTTCCTGGAAGACCCTCTGACCGTACCGACGCAGGTACTGCATACGCTGGCCAAGCAGTTGCGCATCGCAATCATCCCCGATGCCCATCTCTACAGCGCAAGCAGGCAGCGCTTGCAGCATGCCGCAGAAATTCAAACCCACTACGGCTATGTCGAAATCACCGAGCGCCAGATCGGCTTCCACCTAACCCGCTGGCTCTACGCGATTTGCTGGACCGGCACCGACCGGCCAACCGTGCTGTTCGAGCGGGCCGTGACCTGGTTGGTCACGCACAAGGTGCTGCTACCCGGCAGTAGCACACTCGAACGCTATATCGCCCGCCTGCGCAGCCGGGTGGAGGAGCGTCTGTGGCTCGCGCTCGGCCGGGGCATCAGCAGTGAACAGCAGGGACGGCTGGAAAGCCTGCTGCTCGTTCCTCTCGGCAGCCGGAGTTCGCCCCTGGATCAGTTGCGCAAAGGGCCGGTCATGGTGAGCAGCCGATCCTTGGTCATCGCGCTCATGCGACTGCACTCGGTGCGCGAACTGGGTATCAGGCTGCCCGCAGCCGCCCGCATTCCGGCGACCCGTGTGGCGGCCTTGGCCCGGTTTGCAGGTGCCGCCAAGGTCAGCGCCATCCTGCGCCTGCCGAATCCGCGCCGCTTGGCCACGCTGGTCGCCTTCGTGCATTGCCTGGAAGCCAGCGCGCAGGACGATGGACTGGAAGTGCTGGAGGTGCTCCTGCGCGAATTGTTCGGCGACGCCATCAAGGCGGACAAGAAGTCGCGCCTGCGCACGCTCAAGGATCTCGATCAGGCGGCGGCAACGCTGGCCAGCGCCTGCCAGATGTTGCTGGACACCAGTTTGCCGGATGGCGATCTGCGCACCCGATTGTTCGAGAAGATTCCACGTAACGCGCTCACGTTGGCGCTCGAAGGCGTCAATGCGCTGATCCGACCGGCCGACAACGTGTATTACCAGGAGCTGGACGCCAAGTACAAGACGGTGCGTTGTTTCCTGCCGGCCTTGGTCGAGCACATTCGTTTCGGTGCGAATGTGGCTGGCGAGCCGGTTGTTGCTGCCTTTGATTGGCTGCGGAGCAACATCGCCCGCAAGAAACCGGGTAACGACGCTCCGCGTGAGGTGATCAGAAAACCGTGGCAGCGACATGTTCTGCGCGAGGATGGCAGCGTTGATTTCCATGCCTACACCTTCTGCGTGCTGGATGAGTTGCACACCGCCTTACGCCGGCGCGACGTCTTCGTGGCGCCCAGTTGGCGCTATGCCGATCCTCGTGCTGGCCTGCTTGACGGCGCGGAATGGGAAGCCACCCGGCCGATCATCTGCCGGACGTTGGGACTGTCGGCTCAACCCGAGCCGACGTTGAGCGCCTTGACCAACGAGCTGGATCGTACCTATCGCGCCGTAGCCGCTCGGTTGCCCGACAACCCGGCGGTACGTTTCGATCAGGTTGGCGACAAACAAGAGTTGGTACTCAGTCCATTGGACAAGCTGGATGAACCGGCTTCGCTGATCGCATTGCGGGAGAGGGTCGCCGGCATGCTGCCGCGCGTGGACTTGCCCGAACTGATTCTTGAGGTGGCTGCGCGAACCGGCTTCACCGACGCCTTCACCCACCTCTCGGAGCGTACGGCCCGCGCCACCGATCTCCCTATCAGCTTGTGCGCGGTGCTGATGGCCGAAGCCTGCAATACCGGGCCGGAGCCGCTGATTCGCGGCGACATCCCGGCGCTCAAACGCGACCGCTTGTCCTGGGTAGACCAAAATTATGTGCGCGACGATACGCTGACGGCCGCCAACGCGATACTGGTGGCGGCTCAAAGTCGCATGGCGTTGGCCAACCTGTGGGGCGGCGGGGAGGTGGCATCAGCCGACGGTATCCGTTTCGTGGTGCCGGTGCGCACGGTGCATGCCGGCCCGAATCCCAAATACTTTGGCGTCGGTCGCGGCGTCACTTGGTACAACCTGATCTCCGACCAGTTCTCTGGCCTGAACGACATCACCGTACCGGGCACCTTACGCGATAGTCTGATCCTGCTGGCCGTGGTGCTTGAACAACAGACGGATCTTCAGCCTACCCAGATCATGACCGATACCGGTGCTTACAGCGACGTGGTGTTCGGCCTGTTCCGCCTGCTCGGCTATCGCTTCAGCCCGCGACTGGCCGATGTCGGCGGCACGCGCTTCTGGCGCATCGACCCGCAGGCTGACTACGGCCTGCTCAACACAATTTCGGCGCACAACCTTAGCTTGCAAAAGATCATTCCCCATTGGGACGACATGCTGCGCCTGGTTGGATCACTCAAGCTCGGTCTGGTGCCGGCCACCGGCATCATGCGCACTCTCCAGGTCGGTGATCGGCCAACCCGACTGGCGCAGGCTATCGCGGAATTCGGTCGAATCGACAAGACGTTGCACACGCTGACCTACATCGATGACGAAGCCAAGCGCCGGGGTACGCTGACACAGCTTAACCGGGGCGAAGGGCGCCACAGCGTTGCGCGGGCCGTGTTTCATGGCAAGCGCGGCGAGTTGCGCCAGCATTACCGCGAAGGGCAGGAAGACCAATTGGGTGCGCTCGGTTTGGTGCTGAACATGATCGTGTTGTGGAACACGATCTACATGGAAGCCGCCCTGGACCAACTACGCGCTGACGGCTACACGGTGAAGAATGAAGACGTGGCGCGGTTGTCACCGCTGCTGCACGAGCACATCAACATGCTGGGGCGGTATTCGTTCTCGGTGCCGGAAGCCGTTGCCAAAGGCGAATTGCGTCCCCTGCATGATCCCGCTGATAACGATTAGAACAAACGCTTAACTGCTTCTGCCGTTCCTCTGCACCCCAAACCCCAACTTCAGAACCGGCAGCAAAGCAGAGAGTACCGGGCACATCAACCCGAAATATGGAAGCAGTCCTGGGCGGACGTTCTATACCCATATCTCGGACCGATACGCGCCCTTCAGCGCCAAGGTAGTCAACGTCGGCCTGCGCGACTCGACCTATGTGCTCGATGGCCTGCTGTACCACGAGTCCGACTTGCGCATTGAGGAGCACTACACCGACACGGCGGGCTTCACCGATCATGTTTTCGCCTTGATGCACCTGCTGGGCTTCCGCTTCGCACCGCGCATCCGCGACCTGGGCGACACCAAGCTGTTCATTCCCAAGGGCGATACTGCCTATGATGCGCTCAAGCCGATGATTAGCAGCGACAGGCTGAACATCAAGGCCATTCGCGCCCATTGGGATGAAATCCTCCGGCTGGCCACTTCGATCAAGCAGGGCACGGTGACGGCCTCGCTGATGCTGCGCAAGCTCGGCAGCTATCCGCGCCAAAACGGCTTGGCCGTCGCCCTGCGCGAACTGGGGCGCATCGAGCGCACGTTGTTCATTCTGGACTGGCTGCAAAGTGTGGAGCTGCGCCGCCGTGTGCAGGCCGGACTCAACAAGGGCGAGGCACGCAACGCGCTGGCCAGGGCGGTGTTCTTCAACCGGCTGGGCGAAATCCGGGACCGCAGCTTCGAACAGCAACGCTACCGGGCCAGCGGCCTCAACCTGGTGACAGCAGCCATCGTGTTGTGGAACACCGTCTATCTGGAAAGGGCGGCGAACGCATTGCGCAATCACGGCCAGGGCGTCGATGACGCACTGTTGCAATACCTGTCGCCGCTGGGCTGGGAGCACATCAACCTGACCGGCGATTACCTCTGGCGCAGCAGTGCCAAGGTCGGTGCGGGGAAGTTCAGGCCGCTACAGCCGCTGCCAAAGCCTTAACGTACTTTAAATTCCGTTTTCTGAGACGACCCCCAGTAGGGGAGGTCCTTCCAGGAAAGGTCTTGCTCCCAATTCCACGGAGGCGCGGAGATCGAGGATTTGAAATCCGAGGCCGGCGTCACGACATCCCATGACGATGGATCGGTGGAGTATTCGTGGAAGGCCTGCGGAACGAACCCCTGCCCGAGAGTCCGCTCCAAGACTTCGAGCCAGGCGAGGGTTTCCGGTGAGGCTTCTCCGGAGCACGCCGAAAGCAGGTCTTCGTCGGCGCCCACGAGGGCGGCCTTGGCAAGCTTTTCGGGAGAGGCGTCCTTCCTGAGCGTTCCGCCGCAATGGGCGGCCAGGTATTTGTGTCCGTCGGCGCTCGTGTAGCGGAACATGGTCCTCGATCGGAATCCGACCGGATGGAATTCGCACCGCCAATGGCAGCCGGACGGGGAGAGGTACGGCAGGATCGCGAGGCGGCCGTACCCGTTCCGGATGAGCCAGATGCCGGAGCGTAGGACTTTCTCGCACGCCCTGAAGAGTTCCTCTGCGGGATCCTCGATCTCGAAATCTTCTTCCAATTCGCTCGACAACGTCCGTTCCTCGTCTATTCGCACTTGGCGGCGGAATGTGCCATGGTAAACCATGATGTATGGATTGTGCCGTTGGTACAAAAACCGCCACTCCGGCCCCAGTGGGCGGGAAAAGCGGTTTTCGCAGACGCGACGACTCGGCGTCTTGGACTGCGGCTACCGGAGACTATGGGCCCATTTGTATCGGACCGGATCTTCCCTGATGAGGAACGCCCTGATTTCGTCCCTTTTCGATTTGTCGGCCCGCATATAGATGCCGCGCAGTTCGTCGTCGATCGAGCGTTCGCTCGCACCCCGTTCCGCCGCCTTGGCGTACCAATCCCGTGCCGATTCGTAGTTGCCCAGCTCGAAATTCACAGCACCGAGCAGCGTGCAGGGTCGGAAATCACTGTCCGTTATGGCATGCGCCTCGGTTCCGTAGCGGAGCGCCACGTCGAACCGGCCCAAATCGCGCATGACTCCGCCGTGGGTCGTACGGACGGCGGACTTCAGCTTCGGTGATTTCAGGCCTTCCAAGGAAACGCCCTCCAATAGCTCGTGAGCGGCTCCCGAGCGGTCGCATTTTCGGAAATGGCCGCTGGCGTTGACGGCGTTCCAAGGGTCGCGGGTTCGGGCGAATTCAGTCACGAAGAACGCGGCTTCCCTGGAGTGGAACTCAAACCTGAGTTCGTCGGAATAGTAATCCGAGCCCTCCGTTGTTAGCCACAGCACGTCCTCGTCACTGAATCGAGCGCCTCCGTCGATCCGGTGGAGGATGCCCATGAGGCGGTTGAACGATTCCTTCTCGATGAATTGGTCCAGGCCGTATCGGGCCCGGAGCCGTTGGTTCTTCATCTTGGCGACGTATTTCGGATCGCTTTCCTGGATCCGTCGCTGGCGCTCGTACTCCGCCGTCCGGGCGGCTTCCTTGGCCGCAGATTCCGCAATGGCCCGCAGACGTTCGGCTTCTTCCTTCTGCCTGACCTCAGCGGCGGCGGATTCCCGCCTTCCCTGTTCGACGCGGGCCAGATTAGAGAATTCTTGATAGTTCGACTCGCCCGAAGCCAGGCTCAATAAGGCGAGATACCCCTGTTGCCGTAGGTATTCGAACGCATTCGCCGAAAGCTTCTTGTCCTGTTCGATATTTTCGAGGACGGTGCTGAGCCGGCTGGCGGGAACGGTCGCTCCCGGGACGTCCGACAAGAAATACTTGCCGGCGATCGCGGATCGTCCCGGATCTATGACTACCCGCTGTTGAGGACCCGCTTCGGGACGCCCGGAGCGTCTGAAATTCGGATTTGGCTGCCTAAGGATTCGTGGGGTTCTGCTCATGGTAAGCTCTTGTCGGCGCTCGTCGGCAGGCTGCCGAGTATTCCATGCGGATTCTAATACCAAAGGTTGCCGGCCGCGGCATCGGGAGCGCGCCGGTACCGACGCGGTTCGCCCTTCGCAATCTAGGTAATTTCGGGTAATGATGCACACTGGATAGTGTCGGTATAACAGGATCCATTGACATTTTGTTGAAAACTGCCGTTGCGTTTAAGGTATCCGTCTATTGTTGCGCACTCTATATTCGATTGGCGCAACAGTTAAGCCCCTAATTTTTTCAAGTTGCGCAACACCTGCAGAAAGGGGGTTGCGCTTCACACTTCTAGTGTCAATCAGCGGGCGGCACCTACAAGAACCGCGTGGGCGGCGCCATCTGCATCACCAACAAGGCCTCTTCGGTGGCCTTTGTCATGCAAGAGACTTGCCTATTGGGCGGCCTTGCCCACCTTCCGGGATGCCAGCGCCGTTGCCAATGGAAGGAAAAGAGTTAAAGGCGTACTGGGCAGGGCGACAAATCCGTGGTGGAGATAGAAGCCCGCGGCCTCCCCGTCCTTGGCATCAACCACCAAGGCATAGGCGGCAATCTCGGAGCAGGCCGAGCGATTCAAGGCATCGGCCAGCAACGCGCCGCCGAGCCCCATGCCCTTGAAATTCTGGGAGACTGCCAGCCGCCCCATGCGCACCGCGGGCACCGTTGGATAGCGTGGCAGACGCTTCCCGAGTTCGTGAGGGAGGTCAGCCAGAAGGATGCCGGCTGAGGCCAGCGTGTAATAGCCAGCTATCGCGCGTGAGTCATCCACCGCCACGAAGCACGCCGCCACGCGGCGCTTCACATCCTGCGTCGCCTGTTCCCGGAAATACCGATCCAGCGGATCCGACCCACTGCGGAAGGACAGTCGATCATGCCCGGCGTTGAGCGACTCGATGCCGAACGGAGCCTCGCTCATTCCGAACGCAACAGCTTGCTACGACGGGCGAAGGCGCGATCCAAAGCGGGTGAAGGGGATGGCGGGGACAGCAATGCCTGGGCAAAGCACTCCTGATCCGCCAGAGACATCCGCACCACCTCGGCCTGCTCAATGGCGGAGCGGGCGGCGGCCTGGACGGCGGTGACGACGAAATCAGTCATGGTACGCCCCTGAAGCTCGGCAGCACGTTTGAGCATCGAATGCAGATCTGCGCTGATGCGGGCTTCGAGGCGGGCAGTTGAAACAGCTGCTGACATGGGTGAATCCTCCTAGTCGAATTATACGGCCAACTGCCGTACAAAGCCAATCTATCATGGTGTTGCTGTGCACGTTGGAGTTGAGCTTTTCCGCTACTGTCAGCAACTGAGGTAGGCTGGAAAAAATTGATGTCATCGTTGATCAAGCCGCTGCCGCGTTCTCGGCCAGCCAACGATGTCCGGGGATGTGGCGAGTGTTGGCTGATGAAATTGATTGGTCATGGGGCGAGATTGCCGCCAGATTTCTAATCTGTAGCGGGGGCGAACTGGATCATCCAGTCGATGAAGCTGGACTATAATGCGCTTCGCATTCTGGCAACGAAGAGTCGCTCTGGCTCTTGGATGTCAGGCGAGGCCGTGCGGCTTCGTTCAACCAAACGAATCGGATTCAGCCATGGAAGATCCAATCATTCCGGACCAAGAGTTCGCCACTCCCCCTGCGGGCTCGTGGATTCGATTTTTGCGCTCGTATGGTCCGACACCGAACAACCTGAACTTGTTCGACGAATATGTGACCGGCGCGCTGAGTCGGGCCAAGGTCAAGCCGATTAGCCGCCCTTGAAACTGTTGAAGCTGAGCGATAGGCAAATCGCTCTTGCTCAATCGGCGGATGATGTCGCTGACGAATCGAAAGGCTGTTTGCCACTTCAATTGAGCTGCTTCGTTGATGTTCGGAAGATTCCGAATCGAAACGAAATAAGCTTTGAGGAGTTGGCCCAGCTTCTCGATATCGACACTGAACAATGCATCGTCAAGCATGCCGGGCCCATGCAAAGTTTCAGAGAACTGGTAGAGAGCCTCAACATGACTAAGTACTTTACGCTTGCTGGATGGCGCCAAGTCTGCGGTATGAAACATTGACCAGACCGTTGCCCAATATTTTGGTAATCCGGTCTTGTCGAAAAGAGCTGGCTCACGTAGAACACGAGGAATTTGGTGGCCCCAAATGTGTTTTAGCAACTCGTCACCATTCCCAAGAAAAAACCAATGCTCAAAAACGAGACCCTGTGGATTTGTGGACAGTCGGCTACGCCGATACCCGCCTAACCGCGCAAGCGCGGTTCCCTATGGACAAGCCGTGGAAAACGCGATGAACCATGCGTTTCCCACCACTTGCCCACAGGTCGGCAGCTGCCCTCTCGCTACGTTGATCGACCGCTTCTGGCCGGTTGTGTGAGTACGATCCGGCGCTCGGTAGCCGTTGCGCATCAATGCCAAAAGTATTGTCCATTACCATATGGACAGACTGGCAAAACCTTCTATCCCCAGATTTTGTGGATAAACCTGTGAGTGGGCTGGTGGCAGTCTTCTATAAGACCTGCCTGGCCAAGGATTTAGGCGACCTGCCTACAAACTAGGCACACCTTTTTTAGGGAATCGCTGCGTTGGCTGACACTCAGTCTCGTTGACCATGCAACCAAGCCGCCGCAGAAATCCTTGGCGGGAGCAACCAAGCGACCCCGCGCTGTTTTTCATCATAGAACATGACTTCTCCTAAGCCGGACGAGCCGGAACCAAACAGGTTAAAGTAAGAGCGCGCTGTGACGCGAAGTGGAGGTTGCCATGAACGCACCGCTTCTTGAACGCTATGGTGACCGGATCGCCGGCGTGTTGACCTGTTACGACCGGATGGTGATCACGGGCACACTGCCCGGCCCGTGTTATGCGGCGGGGATGACGAGCTTCCTGAATGCCCGTCAGATTCGTATCTTTGACTATCCGCGCTTTGCCGAACCGTTGCGTGACACTATCCGGGCGAATGCCGAGCAGTTGGCGGAAGCGGCAAGCGTGAAGATTGAGTACCTTGCCAAGGCGCACATTCGCAAGGAAGACGTCATTGCTGGGGTGATCAAGACGCGTGGCGATCATCCCGGGCTGGTGCATGTCATTTCGGTCATGGAAGCCTGCTCGACCTACAAGGCGTGGCACGACAAGCGCACTCACCAGACCTCCTTGCGCCCGACGACGGGCAAGTGTTTGCATTACTACTTTTACTTCATCGATGCCGAGTTGGGGCTCGTCTACCTGCGCGTGCCGACCTGGTGTCCGTTCCGCCTCCAGTTTTACTGCAACGGCCATCGCTGGCTGGCCCGGCAACTGACCGCCGCCGGCGTGGGTTACACCCTGGCCGACAATGCCTTCATCCGCATCGATGACTGGGATCGGGCCCAACAGTTGGCGGATCGCCTGTCCCCGGACGTATTGCACCGGATTCTTGACCGTTATGCCCAGGCCTGCTGTCCTGTCCTGGACGTCTTCGCTCAGCGTTACCACTGGAGCCTGATGCAGATCGAGTGTTCGACGGATCTCGCCTTCCGTTCGGACGCGATCATGAAGCCGCTCTACGCAGCCCTTTCGCGGGAGGCCATTCTTTCGGTCAAGGCCGAACAGGTGATGCACTTTCTGGGCAAAAAAATGACGCCGCAACTGGCGCAGGAAGTGGATAGCCGCCTGTCCACGCGCATCGAAGGGATCTGTATCAAGCATCGGATGGGCAAGAACTCGGTCAAGATGTACGACAAGTTTGGTCGCGTCCTGCGCATCGAAACCACCACCAACGATGTTTCCTTCTTCAAGCACCACCGCCAGGTGGAACACCGGGATGGCCAGGCCACCCGGGAACTGGCGACCGTCAAGAAGTCGATCTACAGTCTGATCGATCTGCGCGAGATTCTCCTCGGCTGTAACCGCCGCTATCTCGAATTCCTCTCCGCGCTCGATGACTTCTCCGCCGGCAGTCGCCGCCTCGACAAACTCACCGCTGCCAAAACGGTCGACGGTCATCGCGTCAAGGGCTTCAACTTCTTCGACAAGACTGAGCACACCTTGCTCTGCTCCCTGCAACGCCCGCAATTCAACATCAGTGGCGTGCGCCGTGCCGATCTCAAACCCTTCTTGCCCAACCTCTCCGTGGCCAGTATCACCCGCTACCTGAAACGTCTCCGTGTCTTGGGCCTCATCAAGAAAATCGCTCACGCTTACCGCTATTACCTGACCCGACTTGGCCGCAACGCCATCGCCGCCGCCTGCCATCTCACCGAACAAATCATCGTCCCAGCACTCGCCGCATGACAAAATCTGCTCAGAGTTTGTGAAGAGTTGAGTCATAAGGGACTAAATACGTACAGTAACGAAATTTGTACTCGATGCCATGTGGGGAATTCCCGAAGGGAGCAGGGCGTTTGGCAAGTGCCACACGCCCTGCGGGAAGTTTAGTGGAAATGCACCTCGTCATGTCCTTCGACTGGCGCCAGCAGATTGGCCCCCAGGACACGCGACATCAAAGTGACAAACGCCACGATGCCAACAAAGATGCCCAGCCACATCAGACCATCCGGATTGATCACAATCGGCCCGGCTGCTGCCTTCAGGGCAGCGGCTGCAGCAACGGCGGGCTTGACGTATACCGGAACGATACCGGGGAAAACGTAAGTCCACAGCATGTGCAGGATGCCGGCGATGATCGCCAGGAAGATCGAGTGCTTGAAGGTAAAGCGGAAAATCTCCGATTCGCGACCAACCAGTCCGGTGGCACCGGTTGCCACGGCAATCGATTGCGGCGAAATCATCTTGCCGCAAACGCCGCCGGAGGTATTGGCCGACATCGTGATCACCGGATCGATACCGAGCTTCTCGGCGGTGACCGCCTGCAGCTTGCCGAACAGCGCGTTCGTCGAGGTGTCGGAACCGGTCATGAAGACCCCCAGCCAGCCGAGAAGCGCGGCAAAGAAGGGGAAGGCAAAGCCGGTTTCGGCAAAAGCGTAGCCCAGCGTGATTGCCATGCCGGAGAAGTTCATGATGTAGGCAAAACCAAGAATGGTAGAAATCGTGACGATTGGCCATTTCAGGGTCTTCAGCGTATCGCCGGCGACACCGATGGCGGTCTTGAGCGAGGCGCCCATGACCATGATCGAGAAGAACCAGGCGAACAGGATGGCCGTACCGGCAGCACTCAAGAAGTTGAAGTTATAGACGGCCGCTTTCGGCTTGCCGATCTGGTCGATCACCATCTTGTCCAGACCGGAAATCGGCATGGCATAGTCAAAAACCAGCTTGGTCATCTGATTCAAAGCCTGATTGACCGGCTTGATACCCCAGGCGCAGACGAACAGCGACAGGATGATGAACGGTGCCCAGGCGCGGAAAATCTGACCGCCCGTAAATTTCAGTTCCTGTTTGCCCAGGCTCTTCGGCTCATCGGCGAAATGCCAGGATTCCTTCGGATGCCAGAACTGCAGGAAGCCAACGGTGCATATGATGGAAGCCAGCGAAGCGACGATATCGGGCAGCAGCGGGGCTGTGAGTGGCGAGTTGGCAGCGAAGAACTGCGCAACGGCAAACGAGCCGCCACTGACGAAACAGGCCGGCCAGACTTCCCAACCCTTTTTCCAACCAGCCATGACGATGACCAGATAAAGCGGGATGAAGACGCTGATCAAGGGCAGGGTGCGGCCAACCATCTGGCTCAGTGCAAAGTCGGGAATGCCCGCGACCTGACCACCGACGACGATAGGAATACCGATGGCGCCCCAGGCGACCGGTGCCGTGTTGGCCAGCAGGCAGATGCACGCGGCATAGAGCGGATTGAAGCCGAGGCCGGCCAGCATCGCAGCGGTAATCGCCACCGGTGTACCGAATCCGGCCGCACCTTCGATAAAGGCACCGAAGGAAAAGGCAATCAGCAGGGCCTGCAGGCGCCGGTCGTCCGAGATGGAGGCCAGCGAGTTCTTGATCACCTCGAACTGCCCGGTCTTGACCGACATGTTGTAGATGAAGAGCGCCGTGATGACGATCCAGCAGACCGGGAACAGGCCGAACGCACCGCCGTAAAGTGTGGATAGTGCAGCCAGATCAACCGGCATTTTGTAGACCAGCACGGCAATCAGGATCGCCAGTCCGGTACCGCCCATGGCCGCAAACTGGCCTTTCATGCGCTTGATGGCCAGCGCCCAGAACAGGAAAAAGATTGGTATGGCCGCGACCAGCGCGGACAACGCGATATTCCCCAGTGGATCAATGTTCATTTGCCACATATATAAATTACCTCCAAAATCACCTTTGACGATGTCGTCAGCAGCTGTCGGGGCTGCTGAGGCATTTCATCGAAAAATCGGCTACGAAAAAGTCGGGTATCGACGTCAGGTCAGGCAGGGGCAAAGCGAGTTTCGCGACTCAAATGTCCTGCTGACTTCATAGGGTTAGCGCTCTGTTTTAGCCCAGTGCAAGCCCCCCTTGCGCTTGGGCTGTCTTTTATCTAGCACGTCACGGCGTTCTCCTTTCGGCTGCATTCCTCGAGGAGATAGGCGATGGAGCGATAGGTGCGACCAGTTTCGGCAGTCAGGCCGATTTCGCAGGTGCGGTTGGTGGAAACGCCGCAGGCACAACTGGCCGGCGATTTGCCGAAAGATTCATCGTGAATTTTGCGCAAGGCATGCTGGTTGAGTTCTGGCACGACAAAACCGCGATCACCGCCAAAACCGCAGCAGGTGACACCGGCGGATTCAACGATTTCCTCGACGCAGGCGGCCAATAGGGATTTCAGTTTGGTGTCGGAACCGGTGCGGCGAACGCTGCAATTGACATGCAAGGCGACCGGCCCGGCCTGTTTGGTTAGCATCAGGCGCGGCAGCAGGGCGTCGTGGGCAAACTCATGGAAATCGTAAATCTTGAGGCGACCGGCCAGATGTTCGATCATGCGGGCCGAGCAGGCGCTGGCATCCATGATCACCGGGTAGCGACCATTTTCGCTGGCTTTCATTAGCGCCGCTTCCAGCGTGTTGGACATGGCTTCGGCCTCTTCCGCCATGCCCTTGCTGGCCAGCGTCTGGCCGCAGCACAGTTTGTCGAAGCCTTCGGGCAGGCGCGGGGCGTAGCCGGCGCGGGTCAGCAGCTCGACGATGACATCGCCGAGCTGTGCTTCGCCGGGCGTCGATGGGCCAAAAATGCGGGGGCCGCAGGTCGGAAAATAGACGACCGGGTCGCCCTGCGTGCTGCGTACCGCCGGCGACTTGCCGGCGTGCGGCATGTTTTTCTTCCAGGCGCCACCGGAGATTCGGCTGAGGAAGTTGTCGCCGAGGACGCCGGAAACGGCGTGACCCACCGCCAGGCCAAGGCGCGAGGCGTTGACCAGCGTGCCAAAATTCTTGCCGGTCCAGGCGTTGACCGCACGTGCCGTGTCACCGATCTGGCGACCACGCAGGCGGCGCGTCAGGTCAGCCACATTGATGCCGACCGGGCAGGCGGTAGAGCACAAGCCGCACGCAGCGCAGGTGTCGAGGCCCATGTAGGCGTAATCTTCGCCGATGCTGCCGGCCGGCTCGCCAACAGCGGCGCGGCGCGATAGCTCACGGACGCTGACGATGCGCTGGCGCGGTGAAAGCGTCAGGCGGTGTGACGGGCAGAGCGGTTCGCAGAAACCGCATTCGATGCAACGGTCGACAATGTCCTCGGCAGCCGGCATCGGCTTGAGGTTTTCCAGGTGGGCGGCCGGATTGTCGTTGAGGATGACGCCTGGATTGAGACGGTTTTGCGGATCAAACATGGCTTTGATGCGACGCATCAGCTCAGCCGCGTCCTTGCCCCATTCCATCTCGACAAAGGGCGCCATGTTGCGGCCGGTGCCGTGCTCGGCCTTCAGCGAGCCGTCGTATTTGGTTACGACGAGATCGACGATGTCGTCCATGAAGCGGGCATAGCGGTCGATCTCGGCCTGATCGCCGAAGTCCTGCGTGAAGACAAAGTGCAGGTTACCTTCCAGCGCGTGGCCGAAAATGATCGCCTCGTGGTAACCGTGGTGGCGGAGCAAGGTTTGCAGATCGAGCGTCGCATCGGCCAGCGACGCAATCGGGAAGGCGACGTCTTCGATGATGACGGTGGTGCCGGTCTTGCGCATAGCGCCGACCGAGGGAAAGGTGCCCTTGCGGACTTTCCAGTACATCTCGCAAGTCGCCGGGGCGGTCGAAAAGATCATTGGTTCGACGGTGGCGATGCCTGCCATGGCGGCATGAACCAAAGAAATCCGCTCATTTATCCCGTCGACCGTAGCAGATCGAACTTCAATCAACAGGGCGGCTGCCTCTTCGCCCAGCTCGCGCATGATCGCCGGCAGGCCGGGCTTGTTTTCGACCGAGTGCAGGGCCGGGCGGTCGAGCAGTTCGACGGCCGACACCGGTTGTGGCTTGAGGCGGATGACCGCTTCGCAGGCGGTG
>DAOLIO010000015.1:0-24459 GCA_035328505.1 Azonexus sp. | reverse complement strand
GTACACCCAATAGCTGAGATCCGGCCGGGCCAGGCGCAGGTACTCGTTGCGCAGTTCACGCGCCAACTCGGCATCCTCGAACAACACGCCCATCTCGGTGTTGAGGTCAACCGAGCGCGGATCAAGGTTGAACGAACCGACGAATCCTCGCGCATCATCCACAACGAACGCCTTGGTGTGCAGGCTGGCGCCGCTGCTGCCGAAGACACCGGATGAATCAACCTGGGTGCGCGCCTTCATCTCGTGCAGGCTCACGCCATCAAGCAGCAGTCGCTCACGATAGCGGGCATATCCGCTGTGCACGGCAGGCACATCGTTCGCCGCCAGCGAGTTGGTCACCACGCCGACGCTCACCCCGCGTGCCACGAGGCCCTTGAGTCCGTTGCTGCCTTCTTCACCCGGCACGAAATACGGCGAAATCAGCAGGGCCTTTTGCCGCGCGCCCTTGAGCATGGCCGTCAGGGGTTCGACCAGCCAGCCGCTGCGGTCGTCGCTTTTCCATTTCAGCGGTGGATCGGAAACGATCTGCACCGACTCGATCCAATGCGGAGCCAGTTCGCGCGCCAAGTAGGCCCGCATGCCTTGCGACTGGCCGAGTCGTTCGAGATAGGGCTGCGCATCGATGCCGGCCGCCTCCGACTCCAATTGCGCGGCCAGTTCGCGCATCCGCTCCGGCTTCTTCCTGGCCAGTGCGGCAACCGGCACCGCAGCCGTGCTGTTCCAGTAGTCATCGAAGATGGTGCTGGCCTGCTTGACCGCCGGCCCGAACAGCAACAGGTCCAGATCGCGGAAATTGACCTCGGGATTGGCACTGAAGTATTCCTCGCCGATGTTGCGCCCACCCACCACGGCAACCCTGCCGTCGGCGATCCAGGCCTTGTTGTGCATGCGGTGGTTGACGCTGAACACGCGCTGCACCATCTCGAACAGTCGCCCGATGCCTTCACGGTTGCGGAACGGGTTGTACAGGCGCAATTCGATGTTCGGGTGGGCGTCGAGCGTCATCAGCTTCGGATCGAGTCCCTCGGCATTCATGTCGTCGAGCAACAGCCGCACGCGCACGCCGCGCTCGGCGGCACGGTAGACCTCGCGCGCAAGCAAGTGCCCGGTCAAGTCGTCGTGCCAGATGTAGTACTGCAGATCGAGGCTGCGGCCCGCGCGGCGCGCCGATACGGCTCGCGAGGAAAAACCATCCAGGCCATCGGACAGCATCAGCACGCCCGTCTTGCCTGGATTGGCAGCCAGCATGGGCGCGAGTTCGCGGTCGATTTCAGTCTGGCCGTCCTCAAGCGCCAGCGCATGCCCGGGCGCACCCGTCGCGCGCGGCGTGAGGCGATCGGCGAGCAAGACGCCACTGATCACGAGCACCAGCACGACCAGCAGGCCGATGCCGATCAGGCGAAGCAAGCGCCAGAATGCCTTCCTCATGTGCCCTCGGGGTCAACGCAGCCGTTTCACGCGGGCAACGTCGCAGACCTTGGCAGTCTGCGTCAACCGGTCACCTGCTCGCCTGTTTCGAACCCGGCGTACGCTCAACCCCGCAAGACATGGTATTGCGTTGCACGGTTCTTCCCTGAGCCGAGGAGATTCGCATGTTCCGCATCATGCCTGTTGCCTTCGTGGTTGCCGCGTGCGCCCTGCACATGGCTTCCGCCCAAGCCGAAAAAATCGGGATACATCTGGAATCAGCAGCGAAGAAGGGCATGACCTGGGGCGTGCAGCCACACCATGCGGCGGATCGTCGCGATGTCACCCTTGTCAGCTGCCACGGTCAACCAAAGATCGAAGGACAAAGCTGCAACGCGTATGCAGGTGATACCGCGTGTTCGCTGGAGCGGTCAGTGCTTTGCCTGAATGTGGACGGCAGGCCCCGCCCCGATGCCGCTTCGGGATCAGCCTCGAAAGTTCCAGCGGGCAACGATTTCTATTCCGGCTGGGCAGGAGGCCGGATTGCCTTGACCCATGCCGTGCGCGGAGACCAGTTTGCGAGCCAGGACGAAGCCAACGCCTGGTGCGCCTCGAATTTCGGCGAGGGTTGGCGCATGGCCGAGCACCACGATGGCTGGACTCGCGACGGATCGAAGGGTGGCTGGGGATTCATGGCCCAAGGCCGCATCCCCAGCGGATCACGCTTCTGGGTCGCCATCAACGATCAACCGGCAAACTGTTGGGATTGATCCGAAGGCGAAGCCTTCCTCTTCACTGCCGCGGTCAGCCCGCTACTCCCACTCTATTGTAAACAAGACATTTTTATCTTTTATATTCAATGGCTTATTTTCCTGCTAATTGGTAATACCATGAAAAATACCATGCTCAGAAAAGGCTTAACAATATTTTGAAAAATTGCCTACTGAGCGCTGCCGCACAGCTCCATAGGCCGCTTTCCTGGCTTTGCTTCCAGATGTATGCTCTTCTGCTCCTGCAGCTAATGGATCACCGCAAACAGGTTACTCGCCTGGGGATTCCCTTTCGACCCGAGCATCCGTATGAGACTCATGCTCGATTATTATTATTATAGAAGCCCCCATGAATAAATCGCTCATCATTTTCGGCATCGTCAACATAACCTCGGACAGTTTCTCCGATGGAGGCCGGTATCTGGCGCCAGACGCAGCCATTGCGCAGGCGCGTAAGCTGATGGCCGAGGGGGCAGATGTGATCGACCTCGGTCCGGCATCCAGCAATCCCGACGCCGCGCCTGTTTCGTCCGACACAGAAATCGCGCGTATCGCGCCGGTGCTGGACGCGCTCAAGGCAGATGGCATTCCCGTCTCGCTCGACAGTTATCAACCCGCGACGCAAGCCTATGCCTTGTCGCGTGGTGTGGCCTATCTCAATGATATTCGCGGTTTTCCAGACGCTGCGTTCTATCCGCAATTGGCGAAATCATCTGCCAAACTCGTCGTTATGCATTCGGTGCAAGACGGGCAGGCAGATCGGCGCGAGGCACCCGCTGGCGACATCATGGATCACATTGCGGCGTTCTTTGACGCGCGCATCGCGGCGCTGACGGGTGCCGGTATCAAACGCAACCGCCTTGTCCTTGATCCCGGCATGGGGTTTTTTCTGGGGGCTGCTCCCGAAACCTCGCTCTCGGTGCTGGCGCGGTTCGATGAATTGCGGCTGCGCTTCGATTTGCCGGTGCTTCTGTCTGTTTCGCGCAAATCCTTTCTGCGCGCGCTCACAGGCCGTGGTCCGGGGGATGTCGGGGCCGCGACACTCGCTGCAGAGCTTGCCGCCGCCGCAGGTGGAGCTGACTTCATCCGCACACACGAGCCGCGCCCCTTGCGCGACGGGCTGGCGGTATTGGCGGCGCTGAAAGAAACCGCAAGAATTCGTTAACTGCACATTCGGGATATTTCTCTATATTCGCGGTTCAGCAGGCATGTCCCCTTTGAGGGCGACCCGACGACAGGATAATCGACCTTATGGTGCGCAAATATTTCGGCACAGACGGTATTCGTGGCAAAGCCAACGAAGGCGCGATGACGGCGGAAACCGCCTTGCGCGTCGGCATGGCGGCTGGCCGTGTCTTTCGTCGCGGTGACCACCGCCATCGTGTCGTGATCGGCAAGGATACGCGCCTGTCGGGCTATATGCTTGAACCCGCGCTCACAGCCGGTTTCACCTCGATGGGCATGGACGTATTCCTTTTTGGCCCGCTGCCGACAACGTATAGGAAGAATAAACGCCCTTTTCACCCAAGTCCAACAGCTTTGGACCGCAGTTGACTCTTTCGACACCCCTGCGATGCAACCCAATCCGGCTGACGGGGAGCCAGCAACGCTGAAAATTTACCCTCCTCTTTCCCACTAGCGGCTCCTTTTCCGACAACCAGCACGGCGGATCCCTGCCGCGGCGCTGTGAACGCAGCATTTTGATTGGTATCGTTGGCCTTCAGGCTCGTCAGTCAAACAGACCCAGGAGCAGCTCAGCCGGTGGCGCCCGGCTTTCGGGTAACGCCCTGGTCCCGCTGGTTTCGGCTTTGTGCTTCAGGTGATCAAGGATCTGCTTGATCACTATAGGGTCTTCAATGCAGGCGATGACTTTCATGGCGCCGCCGCAGCCGCTGCAGGTCTCGATGTCGATATTGAAAACACGCTTGAGCCGTTGCGCCCATGTCATCGACGCTCGCCGTTGTGCTGGTGTTGCCGGTTCATCAGCCACCCTGACCTTGTTGCCCCTGCCCCGTTTTGCCGGCGTGACCAACGCCCGGTGCCGACTGTTGGGTGCGAACACCCCGTGGAAGCGGGTTAGGTTGACTCTGGGCTTCGGTACCAGGGCGGCCAGCCTTGCAATGAAATCCAATGGTTCGAAAATGACGTGCGTGGTGCCGTCCCGGTACGGCGTCTTGAGCTGGTAGCGCACGTTGCCGCCTCGTGTTAACGACAGCCGCTTCTCGGATACCGCCGGGCGGCTGATGTACCGGCACAGCCGTTCGAGCTTCTTGCGTTCATCGGCCCTGGCCGCCACGCCGGCGTGCAGGCTGGACCCGGCTACCTTGCCAATCCCGTCACCGAACGGATCACCACTGGTCGGCAGAGTTTGCAAAGTGAACACCTTTCGCCCCGCCTGTGAACCGACAGCGATACGGTAAGTGATCGAGTGCCCCAGCAGGGGTGTCATCGGGTCGTCATCCACCGCATCCGAGGCCAGATAGCTGTTTTCGACATCCCGTTCCAGCAGGCCTTGCCGTTCCAGATAGCGACCCACCCGGTGGGCGATGGTGTGCGTCAGCTGGGTGAGCTCTGGGCTGGTCGGCGCCTTGACCCAGCGGAAACGCGCTGAGCCGTGGGATTGCTCGACATACACACCGTCGAGAAACAGCATGTGGAAGTGAACATTCAGATTGAGCGCCGATCCAAAACGCTGGATCAGGGTGACCGCGCCCGTCTTGGCCACTTGGTGGGTATGGCCCGCTTTCTTGACCAGGTGCGTGGCAATGACGCGGTAAACGATGCCCAGCACCCACCCCATGATCTCGGGCCGGCTGGCAAACAGGAAACGCAGCTGAAACGGGAAGCTCAACACCCACTGACGCATGGGTTGTTCAGGCAGTACTTCATCAACCAGCAAGGCGGCACTTTCGGCCATCCGCCGCGCCCCACAGCTCGGGCAGAAACCGCGACGCTTACAGCTGAAAGCGACCAGGTGCTCGGCGTGGCAAGACTCGCAGCGAACCCGTAGAAAGCCATGCTCCAGCCGCCCGCATTGGAGAAATTCTTCAAATTCCCGTTGCACATAGCCCGGCAATTCCTTTCCCTGCTCTGCCATAAGCGCAGCGAATGCCGGGTAATACTCGTCAACGATCTGATAGAGAAGGGTTTGCTCGGGTCGGTGGCTCTGGTAACGACCAGTATCCCGATCCCGGCTGGCCGTCCTGGCCGCCACATGAGGCATGTTCCGCGTCCTTGCAATACTGTGTTTACATACAGTCTATCGCTTAGCGGAAAGTTCTTTTACCCTCAGCCGAAATGCCTGCCGTTGCTAGACATTGCCAGCCAGTGCCCGTCACTCCCTGTCGTCTGGGCGTTCCTCTGGGCTAAACATCGACATGATCCGGCGCTTAATATCGCCGTCCTTGTTGACCAGCGTCTTGGTCACGAAGGCCGCGTATTCTTTGGCGTTGTCGTACCCTTTCCAGACCTCGTGGGGGTCAAGAGCGTAGGCGCAAACCCGCCCAGCGACTGGGATTCTGACCAAGGCGCGTTCTGTCTCAAGGTACTTGAGCCAGTTCCGAATCGTGCGGGTGCTAACCTCCAGATGGTCAGCCAGGAACTGCTGATCGCAGACAACAGCGCCACAGGTAGGGTCGATGTGTTCAGCGAAGAAGGCATACAGGCCAGCGGCCCCCGCATTGCCCTTTGACAGCTCCCTGACGCGCCGCCATCCCTTTGAATATACCTGTGTGAACCCCTTGTTCTTTCGCGCCTCCTCGCGCTCCTGAGCCTCCTTCTCGTCTGCTGCTGCCAGCTCCCTTTGCCTGATTCGTCTCTGTGTCTCTGTCGCTACGGTGACGCTTTGCATTGTTGACCTCCTAACCGGAAACAGGGCGTCCGCTTAACCGGACGTTTAATTCCTACCATAGGAAAATTATTTCCCAAAACCGTTTCCCAAGTCAAGCAATTTGTTTCCTATGATAGGAAGTAAGCGGAAACAAGCTGCTTCCGGTTGTCCGGAACCCTACGTTTCCTATCACAAAATTTAAAAACTATATAAATCAATCATTTAGTATTTTTCCCCTTCTCCTCTAAGGGACTGCCGTCCCGCCGGCGCTTCGCTTGGCACCCTGCTGACGGTCGCTGCGCTCCCTTGGAGTTAATGCCTCGCCAGAGGCGAGAGGGTTTGTTTCCGCTGCGCTAGGCCCAAAGGGGCTTTGCCCCTCTGGACTCCCCACACTCGCCGCCGTGAGGCTCGGGGGCTGGGGCCTGCGGTCGCTGCGCTCCCTTCGTTCCCAACCCCAGAGCCAGAGGCTGGGTCGTTCCGGCAGCGTCAAGGGGCTTTCGCGGCATATCCTCAGGCGCTGCGCGCCTTGCGGTATTCCACGACCCCTTGACCCCGCCTCCACTCGGAACGGAATCAGGTCAAGGGCGGGAGCGGAAGCCGCAGCCCTGGAGCGAAGCGGAAGGGATCGGGTGAGCACCCGGCGAAGCGAACCCTTGACGTGATGGAGTGACCCCCACGCTCAGGCAAGGGGGCAGGTAGAGCAGAGCGAAGCGGCGCGGCCACCTGCACCCCTGCCACGTGGCGAACGCGGGGTTTGGGGCAGCGCCCCAAGGTGTTCGCAACGACCGAAGGGAGGCGCAGGGCGAAGCCCGTAGAGCAAGGCCGCAGGCCGCTGCAACCGCGTAGCGGTCACGTACTTTACGGAGTAAAGTCTAGTGAGTACACTTCAAAGAAGTGGCCCGCCGGAGGCACATTCGTACCTCGACGGGCTGGCAGCAATCTGACAGTGCGGAGGGGGACGGATGGCGTTTGCGATCATGAGGGCGAAGAAGCTCAACAGCATGGGCACGGTGGCGGCTGCGTTGCAGCACTGCTACCGCGACCGCGAGACGCCGAACGCCGATCAGGAGCGCACACCGGACAACGATCACCTGGCGGCCAGATCGACCGATGAGGCGATGGGCAAGCTCAGGGAGCGGTTGCCGGAGAAGCGGCGCAAGGATGCGGTGCTGGCGGTCGAATACGTGATGAGCGCCTCGCCGGAGTGGTGGCAGACCGCAAGCGCCGACCAGCAGCGGGAGTTCTTCAAGCGATCGACCGAGTGGCTGGCCGACAAGTACGGCGCTGAGAACGTGGTCACGGCCACGATCCACCGGGATGAGCTGACCCCGCACCTGTCGGCGTTCGTGGTGCCTCGGACGGCTGACGGGCGCCTGAGTGCCAAGGAGTTCATTGGCAACCGGACGAAGATGAGCCAGGACCAGACCAGCTACGCCGAACGGGTGGCCGATCTGGGGCTTGAACGGGGCATCGAGGGCAGCAGGGCCACACACCAGCGAGTTAAAACCCACTATGGGGCGATCCAGCAGGCAGGCCGAGACGTGCCACACCTGACGCCTGACGAGCTGAAACCCCAGAAGGTCAAGGGGGTGTCACTGGCCGAGAAGGTGTTCGGAGCCGTGGAGACGGTCGAAGGGGTGGCGCAAAGGTTGAACGCCAAAATAATGGGGTCTGTGCAGCCGATGGCCGAGAAAGCCGCTGTAAGCGCCCAGAACGAGCGAAGAGCCAAGGAGCTAAGGGAAACCCTAGCCCAGCAGCAAAAACGCTTACAGGCCCTTCAGGAGCCGTTTAAGGGGCTATCCAAGGATCAGGTAGCGGGACTGATCCGGCAGGCGGTGAAATTGCGGCAGGAGAACGAGCAGGAGAAGCAGGAGCGCGCCCAGCAGATCAAAGAGCGATTCAAGGCCAAGCGGGAACGGGAGCGCAGCGACCGCAGCAGGGGCCGTTAACCCTTTTCAACCAACTTTAACCAACCTTGAACAACCTTAAACCATTGTTTAACCAACATTAAACCACTTTCAACCAACCCTAAACCACTTTCAACCAACCCTAAGCAACCGGGGTGTAAGGGCTGGCAGTAATCGCGCGGATTTACAGGCACGTCGGATATGTTTACAAAAACTCCGTTTTTGACACATATCCCGTGCCAAAGGGTGCCCCTTTGAAACCCTCCAGCGCCCCGCTCAATCGCGGGGCAGGGTGACGCGGTGGGGTAGGTCGGGACTGGGGCCGTCCTCGTCCAGGAACGCCACTTCGGCGCGTTCCAGGGTGCAGCCATCGAGGTTCAATTCTTCCATGTCCTTGAGGGTGAAAACCCCCGCCTCCTCGCGGCTCTTGGTGTACCCGTAGCCCTTGGGTTTCCAGTACTCCAGACCTGTCTTGATGTAATACATGCTCATGGCCATACCTCGTCCTTGAGTTTCGATATAACGGAATCCAGCGCCGTTCTGGTGGTGCCGTCCAGCGTGTCTATACCCCTGTCGTAAGCCTCCAAAACAGCGGCCATTTCAGCGGCTGTGATGCTGATAGTGGCCGTGGTGTCCCTTACGATATGGGAGTAATCAGGCTTGCCGAAAAGGGCTTTGAGTGGATCTGTCATGGCTGATCTCCAAACATATCAAGCGTGTCTGTATCCCACTCTATTGTAAACAAGACATTTTTATCTTTTATATTCAATGGCTTATTTTCCTGCTAATTGGTAATACCATGAAAAATACCATGCTCAGAAAAGGCTTAACAATATTTTGAAAAATTGCCTACTGAGCGCTGCCGCACAGCTCCATAGGCCGCTTTCCTGGCTTTGCTTCCAGATGTATGCTCTTCTGCTCCTGCAGCTAATGGATCACCGCAAACAGGTTACTCGCCTGGGGATTCCCTTTCGACCCGAGCATCCGTATGAGACTCATGCTCGATTATTATTATTATAGAAGCCCCCATGAATAAATCGCTCATCATTTTCGGCATCGTCAACATAACCTCGGACAGTTTCTCCGATGGAGGCCGGTATCTGGCGCCAGACGCAGCCATTGCGCAGGCGCGTAAGCTGATGGCCGAGGGGGCAGATGTGATCGACCTCGGTCCGGCATCCAGCAATCCCGACGCCGCGCCTGTTTCGTCCGACACAGAAATCGCGCGTATCGCGCCGGTGCTGGACGCGCTCAAGGCAGATGGCATTCCCGTCTCGCTCGACAGTTATCAACCCGCGACGCAAGCCTATGCCTTGTCGCGTGGTGTGGCCTATCTCAATGATATTCGCGGTTTTCCAGACGCTGCGTTCTATCCGCAATTGGCGAAATCATCTGCCAAACTCGTCGTTATGCATTCGGTGCAAGACGGGCAGGCAGATCGGCGCGAGGCACCCGCTGGCGACATCATGGATCACATTGCGGCGTTCTTTGACGCGCGCATCGCGGCGCTGACGGGTGCCGGTATCAAACGCAACCGCCTTGTCCTTGATCCCGGCATGGGGTTTTTTCTGGGGGCTGCTCCCGAAACCTCGCTCTCGGTGCTGGCGCGGTTCGATGAATTGCGGCTGCGCTTCGATTTGCCGGTGCTTCTGTCTGTTTCGCGCAAATCCTTTCTGCGCGCGCTCACAGGCCGTGGTCCGGGGGATGTCGGGGCCGCGACACTCGCTGCAGAGCTTGCCGCCGCCGCAGGTGGAGCTGACTTCATCCGCACACACGAGCCGCGCCCCTTGCGCGACGGGCTGGCGGTATTGGCGGCGCTGAAAGAAACCGCAAGAATTCGTTAACTGCACATTCGGGATATTTCTCTATATTCGCGGTTCAGCAGGCATGTCCCCTTTGAGGGCGACCCGACGACAGGATAATCGACCTTATGGTGCGCAAATATTTCGGCACAGACGGTATTCGTGGCAAAGCCAACGAAGGCGCGATGACGGCGGAAACCGCCTTGCGCGTCGGCATGGCGGCTGGCCGTGTCTTTCGTCGCGGTGACCACCGCCATCGTGTCGTGATCGGCAAGGATACGCGCCTGTCGGGCTATATGCTTGAACCCGCGCTCACAGCCGGTTTCACCTCGATGGGCATGGACGTATTCCTTTTTGGCCCGCTGCCGACAACGTATAGGAAGAATAAACGCCCTTTTCACCCAAGTCCAACAGCTTTGGACCGCAGTTGACTCTTTCGACACCCCTGCGATGCAACCCAATCCGGCTGACGGGGAGCCAGCAACGCTGAAAATTTACCCTCCTCTTTCCCACTAGCGGCTCCTTTTCCGACAACCAGCACGGCGGATCCCTGCCGCGGCGCTGTGAACGCAGCATTTTGATTGGTATCGTTGGCCTTCAGGCTCGTCAGTCAAACAGACCCAGGAGCAGCTCAGCCGGTGGCGCCCGGCTTTCGGGTAACGCCCTGGTCCCGCTGGTTTCGGCTTTGTGCTTCAGGTGATCAAGGATCTGCTTGATCACTATAGGGTCTTCAATGCAGGCGATGACTTTCATGGCGCCGCCGCAGCCGCTGCAGGTCTCGATGTCGATATTGAAAACACGCTTGAGCCGTTGCGCCCATGTCATCGACGCTCGCCGTTGTGCTGGTGTTGCCGGTTCATCAGCCACCCTGACCTTGTTGCCCCTGCCCCGTTTTGCCGGCGTGACCAACGCCCGGTGCCGACTGTTGGGTGCGAACACCCCGTGGAAGCGGGTTAGGTTGACTCTGGGCTTCGGTACCAGGGCGGCCAGCCTTGCAATGAAATCCAATGGTTCGAAAATGACGTGCGTGGTGCCGTCCCGGTACGGCGTCTTGAGCTGGTAGCGCACGTTGCCGCCTCGTGTTAACGACAGCCGCTTCTCGGATACCGCCGGGCGGCTGATGTACCGGCACAGCCGTTCGAGCTTCTTGCGTTCATCGGCCCTGGCCGCCACGCCGGCGTGCAGGCTGGACCCGGCTACCTTGCCAATCCCGTCACCGAACGGATCACCACTGGTCGGCAGAGTTTGCAAAGTGAACACCTTTCGCCCCGCCTGTGAACCGACAGCGATACGGTAAGTGATCGAGTGCCCCAGCAGGGGTGTCATCGGGTCGTCATCCACCGCATCCGAGGCCAGATAGCTGTTTTCGACATCCCGTTCCAGCAGGCCTTGCCGTTCCAGATAGCGACCCACCCGGTGGGCGATGGTGTGCGTCAGCTGGGTGAGCTCTGGGCTGGTCGGCGCCTTGACCCAGCGGAAACGCGCTGAGCCGTGGGATTGCTCGACATACACACCGTCGAGAAACAGCATGTGGAAGTGAACATTCAGATTGAGCGCCGATCCAAAACGCTGGATCAGGGTGACCGCGCCCGTCTTGGCCACTTGGTGGGTATGGCCCGCTTTCTTGACCAGGTGCGTGGCAATGACGCGGTAAACGATGCCCAGCACCCACCCCATGATCTCGGGCCGGCTGGCAAACAGGAAACGCAGCTGAAACGGGAAGCTCAACACCCACTGACGCATGGGTTGTTCAGGCAGTACTTCATCAACCAGCAAGGCGGCACTTTCGGCCATCCGCCGCGCCCCACAGCTCGGGCAGAAACCGCGACGCTTACAGCTGAAAGCGACCAGGTGCTCGGCGTGGCAAGACTCGCAGCGAACCCGTAGAAAGCCATGCTCCAGCCGCCCGCATTGGAGAAATTCTTCAAATTCCCGTTGCACATAGCCCGGCAATTCCTTTCCCTGCTCTGCCATAAGCGCAGCGAATGCCGGGTAATACTCGTCAACGATCTGATAGAGAAGGGTTTGCTCGGGTCGGTGGCTCTGGTAACGACCAGTATCCCGATCCCGGCTGGCCGTCCTGGCCGCCACATGAGGCATGTTCCGCGTCCTTGCAATACTGTGTTTACATACAGTCTATCGCTTAGCGGAAAGTTCTTTTACCCTCAGCCGAAATGCCTGCCGTTGCTAGACATTGCCAGCCAGTGCCCGTCACTCCCACTCGATTGTAAACAAGCACACAAAACCCTTTAGTGACAACAATTTGCAAGAACTATCAGGCTCAGTGCCATGAAAAATACCATGACCAGATCATGAGGTTGAACACGGCTTGCGCCGGCAGCGTTCACGCTCCTGGTCGGCGATCTCGCCCGGCTGCAATGCTAGCTCAGCATCGGTCATGCGCTCCAGCACGTCGCGTAGGCGGATGGTGCAAGGAATGGGCGGCAGCTCGAACTCATAGCCGCCGGCGATCATTTCGGCCGCAATCTCCTCGGTGATGAAAAACGGCTCGTCGTCTTGGTTCGGCTTCTTCATGCCCTTTCCTCCTGGCGCTCATCCTGGCCGACAGCGGCCAGGGCATCGGCTTCCGTCAATGCGTCCTCCACGAACGCGCCGTGCTGCTTCGCTTCGGCCTGGCTGACCTCGGCCCATATCCGTTTCACCTGGGCCGCACTGTACCCGGCCAGCTCGGCGGTCTTGTTGATGCTGTAGCCGGACTTGCGCAGCGCGACAACTTGGGCGCGGCGCTTCGGATCAGCACGGCGGCCCTTGTACCGCCCGGCCTGGCGGGCCAACTCAATGCCTTGGCGCTGGCGTTCGCGCCTGTCCTCGTAGTCGTCGCGGGCCATCTGCAAGGCCAGGCGAAAAAGCATGATCTGCACGGCTTCCAGCACGATCTTGGCGACGCCCTGGGCCTCGGCCGCCAGGTCGGATAGATCGACCACGCCAGGGACGGCCAGGCGTGCGCCTTTGGCCTGTATCGAGGCCACCAGGCGCTCGGCCTCGGGCAAAGGTAGGCGGCTGATGCGGTCGATCTTCTCGGCAATGACCACCTCGCCGGGCTGTAGGTCGCCGATCATGCGCAGCAGCTCAGGCCGGTCGGCGCGTGCGCCGGATGCCTTCTCACGGTAGATGCCGGCGACGTAGTAGCCGGCGGCCTTCGCGGCCGTAGTGATCGCCTCTTGGCGTTCCAAGTCCTGCGCGTCGGTGCTGACGCGCAGATAGACCCGCGCCACCATCGGCGCGGCTACTGGCTTCGTCCTGCGCATACTTGCGGGCTCCTTTGGGCATACTCAAATGCACCCATCTTAAACTGGCAGGCCAATTTATCACATATCGATCTAAATGCGCCTAGCTCATTTTTACAGCTTAAATGAGCTATTGAGCACACTCCATATTTCGACTATTATTGAAACATGGAAACGATAAATGCTGTAGCCGCCCTGGCGGCCATCGCTCAAGAATCGCGCCTCGCGGTGTTCCGGCTTCTCGTCCAGGCCGGCCCCGCCGGCATGGCCGCCGGAAAAATCAGCGAAGCGGCCGGCATCCCGCCGTCTTCGCTATCCTTCCACCTGAAAGAGCTGGCACACGCCGGCATGGTCACGTCGCGGCAAGAAGGCCGATTTGTGATCTACGAGGCGAACTTTTCGACGGCCACTAACCTGGTGGCCTTTCTCACGGAAAACTGCTGCGGCGGCCAGGTGTGCAACCTGTCTTGCACCACGGAAGCCGGGAAGGTGTTGGCATGAGACTTCGCCATCTTTCCGACCCCGATTCTTTGCCCGCTTTGGACAAATCCTTTGCCATCGAGCGCCCGGCGCTCGGGCTGGCACCCGACGCCCCGCCGGTGCGTATCCTGCTGCTGTATGGCTCGCTGCGCGCCCGCTCGTTCTCACGGCTGGCCGTCGAGGAAGCGGCCCGGCTGCTGCAATTCTTTGGCGCAGAAACACGCATCTTCGACCCGTCCGATTTGCCGTTGCCCGATCAAGTGCAAAGCGACGATCACCCGGCCGTCAAGGAGCTGCGCGCCCTGTCCGAGTGGTCAGAGGGACAAGTCTGGTGCAGCCCGGAACGCCACGGTCAGATTACCAGTGTCATGAAGGCGCAGATTGACCATCTGCCGCTTGAAATGGCCGGCATCCGGCCGACCCAAGGCCGCACCCTGGCCGTGATGCAGGTATCCGGCGGCTCGCAGAGCTTCAACGCCGTGAACACCTTGCGTCTGCTCGGCCGCTGGATGCGAATGTTCACCATTCCGAACCAGTCGAGTATCGCCAAAGCGTTCCAAGAGTTCGACGCGGCGGGCCGCATGAAGCCCTCGCCGTACTACGACCGAATAGCCGATGTGATGGAAGAACTGGTGCGCTTCACGGCGCTGGTACGGCCGCACCGTGAAGCACTGACAGACCGCTATTCCGAACGGAAAGCGGCCGGCCACGTCATCGACGAGGCCACCGATCTTTCATCCATCGCCATTGCTCCCCAGCCACTACCAGAAAGCGAAACATCATGACCGAAAGAATCTATAACGTCCTCATCCTCTGCACCGGCAATTCGGCGCGCAGCATCATGGCCGAAGCTCTCATCAACACGATGGGGCAAGGGCGCTTCCGCGCCTACAGCGCCGGCAGTCACCCAACCGGCAAGGTCAATCCCTTCGCCGTCGAAAAGGTGGAGTCGGTGAATTACCCGACCGAGAATCTGCGCAGCAAGAGCTGGGACGAGTACGCCACGCCCGACGCACCGAAGATGGACTTCATCATCACCGTCTGCGACAACGCCGCCGGCGAAATGTGTCCGGTGTGGCCTGGTCAGCCGATCTCGGCGCATTGGGGATTTGAAGACCCGGCCGCCGTCGAAGGCACTGACGCCGAGAAGCGCCGGGCCTTCGAACAAACCTTCCGGCACATGATGAACCGCGTCCGCCTGTTCGTGAATCTGCCTCTCAAAATGCTTGACCAGACGGCCATCAAGCGCGAGCTGGCGAACATCGGCAAGACCGAGCAGGAAGCATGAGCGCCGGCGCACAGGCCATCGCCGCGAAGCCGCGCCAGGCCCCGATGAGCGGCTTCGAGCGTTACCTGACGCTGTGGGTGGCCCTGTGCATCGTCGCCGGTGTTGCGCTCGGCCAGGGCCTTCCTGACGTGTTCCAGGCCATAGGCCGCATGGAAGTGGCCCAGGTCAATTTGCCGGTGGGCCTGCTGATTTGGGTAATGATCGTCCCGATGCTGGTCAAGATCGACTTCGGGGCGCTGCACCAGGTCAAAGAGCATTGGCGCGGCATCGGCGTCACGCTGTTCGTGAATTGGGCCGTCAAGCCATTCTCGATGGCCCTGCTGGGGTGGCTGTTCATCCGACAAGTGTTCGCTCCGTTCCTGCCGGCCGATCAACTGGACAGCTACATCGCGGGCTTGATCTTGCTGGCCGCCGCGCCCTGCACGGCAATGGTGTTCGTGTGGAGCCGCCTTACCAACGGCGACCCGCTTTTCACGCTCTCGCAAGTGGCTCTGAACGACGCCATCATGATCGTGGCCTTCGCGCCCATCGTCGGCCTGCTGCTGGGCATGTCCTCGATCTCGGTGCCTTGGGACACGCTGCTGATTTCGGTCGTGCTCTACATCATCGTGCCGGTGATCCTGGCGCAGCTCTTGCGGCGGCATCTGCTCAAGCAAGGACAGGCCGCCTTTGAACGGGCCATGCAGAAGATCGGGCCGTGGTCGATGGCCGCGCTGCTGCTGACGTTGGTTCTACTGTTCGCCTTCCAGGGCGAGGCCATCATCCGGCAGCCGTTAGTGATCGCCATGCTAGCCGTGCCGATCTTGATTCAAGTGTTCTTCAATTCCGGGTTAGCCTACTGGCTGAACAAGCGGGCGGGGGAAAAGCACTCTGTCGCCTGTCCTTCGGCCCTGATCGGTGCCAGCAACTTCTTCGAGCTGGCCGTGGCGGCCGCCATCAGCTTGTTCGGTCTGCACTCCGGCGCTGCATTGGCAACCGTGGTCGGCGTCCTGGTCGAAGTGCCGGTGATGCTGCTGGTCGTGCGCGTGGTGAATCGCTCGAAGAGCTGGTACGAACGAGGTTGAACATGAGTAGGAAAAAACTGAGGAAATGATTGCAGATTGCCGCGCCGGCCGCTTCCTGGCGCATTCGATCACTGACCTGGAACACCTAGTATCCATGCTTGCTGAGGTCGCCCGATGACAGACCCAAAGAACCTAGAGAACAGGCTGCATGAGAAGGCCGACCCGGCCCGCGCCGTTTCCACTGGTCGGGTGCGCTACACACTGGCCGAACTACTGGCCGACGCGGAAGCATCCGGGGCTTACCCGCTGCCGCCGGAGGAACGCGAATGGATGGATGCGCCGTCTGTGGGTCGGGAATGGCCAAACAGTGAAGATTGAAAAAGGCGGCCAGTTCGAGTGGCCGCCCTTTCGTCATTAGCTGCACGCTTGGCGCAAGGCGTTCATTGCTTCTTGAAAATCAGCCTGTGTCGCCCGGCCCGTTTCAGCTTGGTAGTACACCACCATAAAAGCATTAGCGACGGCTTCGGCCAATGGCCCAAGGCTCCGCGCTTCCGCTTGGTTGATGTACTCCAAAGAAGAAAGAATAGCCGCTGCTTGATGCACTGCTTGCCCTGGTTCGATAATATGTTGTGTTGTCATAATTCACCTCTCCAGTAGGTGTTGATTGAAAGTGCCGGGCTGGTTGTGGCCAGCCCGGTGCGCCTACAGGTACAGCCCCGCCGCCTCCGCGAATGCTGACCGCTCATTCCTGCCGCCATTAACCTCAATACTTATCGGCTTAGTTTCGCTCTCTCTCATAGGGTCTGGCCGTGATACAAAAGCGGCTGTTTCTGTCTCTGCATCGACCTCGGTCGATTGATCACCCAGCGGCGAAATAAATACCTGGCTGACTTCTTCCCTTGGCGCTTCATCCAGGGCCGCCAATGCGGCCATGTATGTTGATGTCGTCATCGTGCTAACTCCTGACTTCGTTACTATCTGGGCCAGAATCGGCGCCCAAGCTATTGCCCTCGAACTGGCCAGATTGGCTTGCTTCTTTCGGCTCCATGCTTTCGCGTATCGAAGCAGCCAGTTTTCCGCCTGTGGTTTCGCTCACTCGCTCCTGGAATCCCTGCTTCACTTGAGAGCCGACACCCTTGGCTAACTCGGAGGCCGTGCCTGTGGCCAGCTTCGCGGCCTTGGCAAAGCCGCCACCGCTTGAGCTACTGCCGCTGTCACCAAAGCCAGCCGCTTGGGCGAATGGGCTACTGCCAGCAGTACCCGCTTCACCACCACCGTTTCCGCCACTGCTGACAACTGACCCCATGCTGGACATGTCACCGCCGGTTTCCATACTCGCTGATGCTTTCTGAAAAGCCGCTTGGAGTGCACTTGCACCTCCGGCTGCACCGGCTGCGGCACCCATAACCGCTTTACCTGCCAGGGCAGCGCCGCCAGTTGCCATACTGGCCGCCGTCACCGCCGCCCCAACTGCCGCACCCGCACCGAAGTTTCCAATTCCACCGGCTGCGCCAATACCACCACCAGACACAAGACCAGAAATCATCGGCGGAACTTTGTTGACCAAGAAAAGCAAGATGACCGATATAACCAACATCACGGCCAGTTCCTGGGATGCCATGTTCTCGCTGATTTGCGTGTAGTAGTGATTGATGAACTCTTTGCCAATCGCAACCAGAAGCACCATTGCCATAAGCTGTGCGGCCAGGCCCAGCACGGTCTTGTAGTAATTGATCGCCATGTCGGAAGTCCAACGACTTCCACCAAAGCCAAGGAAGAACACACCGGCATACAACAGAATCCAGGCTGATGCGAGCAACAGCAACAGGTTGACCGCAATCAACGCCAGGACAAACAAAACAGCCAGGGCCATTAGCTCCATGACCAGAGCAGTTGCCATCTGCCGCCATCCCAGCTCCGAGGTGGCCTGTACTGTGCGGTTGTATAACTCGAAACCAAGATCAAGGATGCTGGAGGGCCCAAGATTGCTATTGGAAAGTCCCCCCGCCTGCGCGCCCAGAGTTTGCAATGACTGAACAATCGTACCGGCGATATTCATGCCCTGGTTCGCATTCGTCAGCAACCACCAGAAAAAGCCGGTGAAGATCGTGAAGCGAACGAACTCCGCGAAGAACTCGCCAATGTCGGCCTTGCGCAAAGCCATCATGCCGAATGTCCAGACCATCGAAATCACAACCAGCGTCCAGAACAAACGCGATGCAGCGGACTCAATAGCTGGCCCCCATGTTGCGGCAGCATCATGAAAACGCTTGAGCACATCATTCATAACACCGCTGCTACTTAGCTCCTGCGCCATTGCAGGTTCAGCCAGCACCATTGTGGCGACCATCATCAAGCCACCTAGAGCAATTTTCTTTCTCATGGCGACCACCTCAATAATCATCTTTAGGGCTGGGCTTGAACTCCCACTGACGCATCTGCTTGGCCTTCTGGAATGCTCTGCATTCCTCGGTAAAGGCCTCTCGGTTCGCTTCGCTGCGCATTTCATTCAGTGCTGCCTGGAACGCATCGGGGGCACACGTCGCCGCATTTGGTTCGGGCATCCTTTCCTGTTCACATCCAGCCAACAACAGCAACGTAGCCGCGGTAGTAAAAAAGATTTTTTTCATCTCACCGCCTCCCTAGTAGTTGTCTGCCGGACTCGGGCGAAACGTCCAGGTACGCATTTGCTCGGCCCTGGCATCACCTCGCGCCTCGGCATCGAGTTCTGCTGCAATCCGGGCTGCCTCCGCGTTGTGTTGGGCGGTCAACATGGTGCGAATCTGCAAGAGCTGATTGGCCTGCTGGCTGGCGAGCTGGTTGGCGTAGCCGATGGCCTGTAGCTGGCCAGTTGCACCCTGGGCCGCGCCTTGCAGCCGCTCCAGGGTACGGGCGTCATCCTTCAAAGCCTTTTGCTGGTCGGCAACGGTCTGGAACAGGGCATCGTTGGCCTTCTTTTGCGACTCTGACGCCAGGCGGCGGTTCTCTTCCATCGCTGCCTTTTCGGCCGGCGTGCATCCGCCGCTGCCGTTGAAGCATGGCGAGCTGCGGTAATAGGCCACGTCCTGAAACTTGGCCAGGTAACGATCCAGGCTGCCTAGCTGGTTCTCGTAATAGGCCAGCGTGTTTTGCGCGGCAATCAGCCGGTTGATCGTAGTCTGCGCCTGATCCCAGATATACGCGGCTGGGGCCATCGTGTTCTGGAGCTGATTTTCGTACTGCTGCAACTGGGTCTGGTACTGCTCAATCTGCTTGAGCGTCTGCGCCACCGACTCGATGGCCGTCATGATGTTCTGGGCCAGGTTGCCGCCGTCGATGACGGGGATACCAGCTTGCACAGGGGCGGTGGTAGTGGTGATAAAGCCGGTTGCGAGTGCAACGGCTAGAGCGGTTTTTTTAGCCGCTAAAATTTTGGACTTCATGGTCGTACTCCGTCGATGAAAAGAAGGCATTGCCTTGACCAAGCGTTGTGCTTGTTCTCGGCAACGTTTCATCGAAGAGCTACGCCACTAGCTGATCGGTATTGCCCTTGGCGCTGAGGCCCGGACTTACAAACGTAAAACTACTCTGTTTTTTTATCGCTTTCGGACAAGCCAACTTCCCGGCCAATCTCTTCAAGCTCTAGCGGCTGTACTGCCGCCGTCAGTATTTCGCGTATTTCCGCGTCGGTGCTCCTATCGTTGAGCGCTGCTCGAACTTTCAACGCACGGTGCACCTCGGCGGGTAAATTCCTGATAAGCACATTTGCCATATCAATACCCTTTTGGTGTACCCGACAACCATGCTATCAAAGATATTAAAAATAGCAAGACCTATACTCTTGCAACCGGCGGTAGCCGATCAGCCCCGCAGGGCAGGATTCCCGTTGAGTGCCCCCGGCGCGAATAAGGGACAGTGAAGATAGATAACCGGCTTGCCGGTTAGCTAACTTCACCCATCCTGCCCGCATTTCACCCACTATTGAAAATCTAGCGCATATCGAACGTAAAGCGTTTTATCGTCAAACAAACACCGATTCTTGGCAACATAACCGTAATCGTCACCAAATCGGCCTGCAATCGACATAGTCGCTTCAAAATCGCTGCTCAATCGGCTTTAAATCGGAACCTAAAATGCCAACAATCGACACAAACCATTCGCCCCGATGGGGCGAGTTGGACGCCAAAAAAGAAGGGCATAACCCGCCCCTCAAGTGTCAATGAACACAAGAAATTTGCCTCCCCTCCCGTCATACCACTAAGGCGACGTATTGATACTTGAGGGGCAACCTTTCCTGATGTTGACACCTTCACGCAGGTTACTGGTTATGGGCGTCCAACACACACGGCTCATTCCTGCTTGGTAATAATAAGAATAATAATCTTCTTATTATTCTTACCGAACGAATGGGCACTGCTTAGCCATTTCACGTTTCGAGCCAAGGTTTCAGTACAGATAACTACAAGTGCACACAGCGGCCCTCCAGCACCGTTAGACGCAGATTCTGCTTCAGCTCATGGAATAAGGGACTCCGGGTTGTTTTCCCCTCTCACAAGGCGTTTCAGCGGCCACTGAAGCCGCCTTCTCTTCTTGGCGTTAAACCATCGGCCTATGGCCGATTGATAAAGCCCGCCAGGGCTTTATTGGCAAGGTCAGAACGCGCCCTCAAGGCGCGAGCTGCACCGCGCATGATGGATTATCTTTAGATAATCTTGGATGGATTTCCCAAACTGCCCGCAAAGCAGCGCACCGTCTGGGTTTTCCAAATTGGGACGGGGAACGTTACGACGGCAGAAGGGGAGCGTTACGACGGTAACAAGGGAACGTTACGACGGTAAACGGGTGCAGTTGCCGTGGGGCCAGGCCTCTTGATCTCCCATTTTCCCTTGGCGTATTCGTTCACTACCCAACCCACGGCGGCAAGTTCGGCCAGTGCCTTCCGGGCAGTCTGACGGCGTTTTTTCATAGCTTCGGCATTGGCTTCATCTGGCCAGACATAGCCGCAAAGCGTGTCCAGTTCCACGCGCCCGGATTTGCCGGGGTCGATCCAGCCGCATAGCCGTTGGTGCATCAGCCGTGCCGGATCAGTCTGTAGCACCCGCACTTCCGCCATGTCGATACGGGCATATGGACGATGCCCCAGGATCGCTTCGGCAATACGCGGATTCAGGGCAACCCATAGCCTGCCGTCCGTCTCGTCAAAAGCATGACTCATCAGGTGGAACGCGGCTTGCCGCCGTCCCTTCGTCACAAGGATGGTGACGTTCGACATGCGCAGCAGGCTGGCTTTGAGCGCCTTGATGTTGTCGCCGCTATCCGTCATGCCCGTTTCTGAGAGCAGTTTGGTCAGGCTCTCACGAACCACCAAGCCGTCTTGCTCAATGGCTTCGAAACGGGGTTCAAGGAATAGCCGTAGCTGTCGCCCCGTCTCACTGGTCGGTTCCGGGGTTAGCAAGATGCCGTTCGGGCCGCCAAGGGCCACGATGCCTTGCAAAAGACGCATATCATCGGCCCCGAGAGGTTCGAATCCGACGAAACGCATGGATTCGTCCTCGCCAAAGGTGTAGGTCACGTCCAGCTTGCAGCGTTTGCGATCGCCACGCTTGAGGCTGCGGAACAGGCCAGGTGCCAAACAGTGCGCGGGATCATGTCGGACGTGGGTCAGGTCATGCTTAGGCTTCTTCACGCTGTCTCCTTTTCACCTTGCACTGCCGCTCCAGTACAGCAGGCTTCAACACGCCGCCGTCGTGCCGTCTAAACCAGAGTTCTTGAAAAGGTGCGCCATAGTTGGCCTTGCTGACGCCAAAGCGGACAAAATACCCACGCTGACAATCATCGACCCCCAGTATCTCGGCCTCGCCTTGCGTCATGCCGGATAGGTACGATTGCCAACGGATGTTATCAACCAGTACGGACGATCCACGACTGGCCTGCTGTTGATCGCCCGACCCCATCATGGCTGCGCTTTTACTCGCGTGGTGCAGAAACACAATGGAGCAGCCTGTATCAGCGGCTATGGCCTCCATGTGCCCAACAACCTGCGCCATCGGCCCGCTAGCGTTCTCCTCCTCAATGTGGAAGCGCCGCAAAGTGTCCAAGATCATCAAGCGACGACCTTCAGCGGCTCGTTTGAGAGCATCGAACCAGCTAGCAGCCATGATGTTTGGGCATTTACCGATCAAGGGTTCAATGAGCAAACCATCAGCCACGGCTTGCCGTTCCGCTGCGCTGAGGTGTGCCCCAAGGGCGTGCAGACGATGGTGAATAGCGGCCGGTGGATCTTCAGCAGGCAGATAGACCACTTGCCCGGTGGGAAACTCGCCTATTTCAAGTAAATCAGGCCCGCCTGCAATCTGTGCAGCCAATTGAAGGGCCAACATGGATTTACCAGCCCCACCAGGCGACACAAGAGCACCAACAGTGCCAGCAACCATATTAGGCAGAACATAATCAATGGGTGGCGGCAATTCCGTGAAAGCCGCCATAAGATCAAGAGCCATATAACTAGCCCTCTATAGGGCCAGGTCGCGCAGCTTGATCACCCGATGATTTACGTGCCTCAATCCACTCTTCGACCTCTGACAAATCCCAGGCGACATTTCTACTGGTTAACGCGATACGGCGTGGAAAATCCCCTCGCTGCTCCAGGTTATAAATTGTTCGTGTCGAAAGCGGGATCATCTCCAGGAGCTTCTTCCTGTTGATGAGGGTCTTTATATTTTGCATGGGTCAATACCTCTCAAATGAATAGTTGCTATTCATCGAGTAGCTGCGCGAAGCAGCTAATCGGTAATTGACCTGCCCGATGCCAATGGCGGCCTTATTTATAAATTCACGGCATCAACTTCAATGCTATCAAAGATAGCAAAAACATCAACCCTTACTGCCTCCCGAAGTCCACTCATCAATCATATCGGCCCAATCCTGCAACATCGCCGCCCGCTGCTCGCGGTACTCAGCCTTGTTGTAGACAGCCCTCACGCCCTTCTGCTCGTGCGCCAGGCACTTCTCGATCCAGTCGGTGTTGTAGCCGGCCTCATGCAACAGCGTGCTGGCTGTGCGCCGCAAATCATGCGGTCCGAACTTGGTAAGTGACTTCCCATCTTTCTGCGCCGCCTTGTAAGTCAGCGTCAGCACCTGGTTAAGTGTGGCAGCGCTCATCGGCGCATCCGAGTCGTACCGTGATGGCAAAACGAAGTCGGAACCACCGGCAAAGGTTTTCATGGCAATGAAAATATCCAGAGCCTGCTGGGACAGAAATACCAGGTGCGGGTTACGGCGTTTCATCCGCTCCTTTGGAATCGTCCACAACGCTTCGCTGAAATTGATCTCGCTCCAGGTCGCATTGGTCAGCTCGCTCTTGCGCACCATCGTCAGCAATAACAGCTTGGCCGCCGCACGGTTTGTTGGGCTTGTGCCCACTCGCTCCATGTACTGGTACATCAGCCCAATTTCTTCTGGCGTCAACGCTCGGTCACGTGGCTCGAATCGAGCGATGCTTGTTGGGCGCACCAGTTCTGCCGGGTTTTCGACCTTCTGCCCACGCTCGATGGCCCAGCGAAATACCTGCAACACGATTTCACGCACATGAACGGCGGTGGCCGGTGCGCCTCGCTCAACAATGGCATCAGCCAGCGCCCGCAAGTCTTCGTGGGTGATCTCCACCAGCTTCTGATTGCTGAATTTCGGCTTCAGCTCACGCTCATAAACCGAGCGGCGCATATCGCGGGTGGAGTCGGCCATCTGGTAGCCACGCAGCCACTTCTCCGCCCAGGCACCGAACGTCTCTGCATCTTTCACCCGCGCCTTGTCTCGGGCTTTCTCCTTGGCCGGCGACTTGCCCGCCGCAACCATCTTCTTGGCGTCACCCAACAGCTCGCGGGCTTCGGCCAGGGTGATGCCACCGACACCATAACGCCCAAAGGTGATGGTCTCCTGCCGACCGTTGATTGAGTAGTTGTAACGGAACGAGATGGAGCCGGCTGGAGTCACTGCCACATAGAGACCTTCCCGGTCATTCACTTTGTAGAGTTTGTCCCTGGGCTTGAGATTGCGCAGCTTGGTATCGGTCAGCATGTACCTTGTCCTTCTTCGTCTCCGATACCATGCTGAAAAAATCTCGAATTTATCGTATTTTTTCTTACGAAACAGTAACTTATAGAATATTAATACCATGAACACACAAAAGAACGCAGCATGGTATCGGCATCAATCATGGCATCGCCAAACCATAATACCAGCTTTAATGCCATGCTCAAACGGTGCTTGGCGCTTCCTCCCGTTGCCAGATCGTGCCAAACACAAACAAAAAAAAGCCCGCAATTACGCGGGCTTAGCGGCATTTCATGCCATCAGGTGCCTGGCTGTGCCAGACGCGGAATCATTCCCACTCGATCGTCGCCGGTGGCTTGCCGGAAATGTCATAGACGACGCGGTTGATGCCACGCACTTCGTTGATGATGCGGTTGCTCACCTTGCCGAGCAGCGAGTGCGGCAGTTCGGCCCAGTGCGCGGTCATGAAGTCCTGCGTCTGTACGGCACGCAGCGCCACCACGTATTCGTAGGTGCGCCCGTCACCCATCACGCCGACCGACTTGACCGGCAGGAAGACAGCGAATGCCTGGCTGGTCTTGTCGTACCAGTCGGCGGCACGCAGTTCATCGATGAAGATGGCGTCGGCACGGCGCAATAGGTCCGCGAATTCCTTCTTCACTTCGCCGAGGATACGGACGCCGAGGCCGGGGC
>DAOLIO010000014.1:0-25443 GCA_035328505.1 Azonexus sp. | reverse complement strand
ACAAACCATGTGAGACCTGTCTTGGTAAAGAAATTTGCAAGTTGAATTAGCATTTTGGTCACCCCATTCGCAATATTCGCGAACTGTTCTCTTGTTCAATATTTTCCCGTGGCTGGCGACTGGCCGGTACAAGCCAGCCGCCACGGGGCTGCGCTTACTTGACCTTGTCCTTGCCCTTCAAACCGATCTTCAGGCTGTCGATATAAGCATTCGGCTTGGAGCCGTCATAAGCAACGCCGTCGATGAAGTCCTTTTGAACCGGCTTGAAGCCACTTTCCTTGGCAAAATCAGGGAAGTCCGAAGCCTTCATCTTTCCTTCGGCGATCAACTCCTTGGCGGCCTCGGCGTAGATGTCAGGGCGATAGACTTTCTTCGCGATATCCTTGTACCAGGAGTCCGGCTTGAATTCCGGAATCTGGCCCCAGCGGCGCATCTGGGTCAGGTACCAGATGGCATCGGAGTAATACGGATAGGTCGCGTTGTAGCGGAAGAAAACGTTGAAATCGGGCACCTTGCGGACGTCGCCCTTTTCGTATTCAAACGTCCCGGTCATGCTGTTGGCGATAACCTTGTAATCTGCGCCCACATAGTTGGACTTGGAGATCATCTTGGCTGCTTCCTGACGATTCTTGTCGTTCTCGGCATCCAGCCAGTACGCGGCGCGGATCATTGCCTTGACAACAGCCTTGTGGGTGATCGGGTACTTGTCATTCCATTGCTTGGTAACGCCGAAAACCTTTTCCGGATTATTCCGTTCAATCTCGATGTCGGTAATGACCGGGGCGCCGATACCCTTGAACACAGCCTGCTGGTTCCATGGCTCGCCAACACAGTAGCCATCGATGGTGCCAGCTTCCATGGTCGCCGGCATCTGCGGTGGCGGGGTTACGGACAACAGGACATCGGCGCCGATATTACCGGCGGTATCGCCTTTGAGCGGTGCGTAGAATCCCGGGTTCATACCGCCGGAAGCCAGCCAGTAACGCAATTCATAGTTATGGGTAGACACAGGAAAGACCATACCCATCTTGAACGGCTTGCCTTCCTTCTTGTAATCATCAACCACTGCCTTCAGATAATCGGCCTTGATCGGGTGAACCGGCTTGCCATCGGGCTGTTTCGGCAGCTTGACCTTGAGTTTTTCCATGACCGCATTGGATACGGTAATAGCGTTGCCATTCAGGTCCATGCTGAAGGCCGTGATGATGTCGGCCTTGGTACCATAGCCAATGGTCGCACCGATCGGCTGGCCGGCCAGCATGTGTGCACCGTCCAGTTCACCAGAGATCACGCGGTCCAGCAAAACCTTCCAGTTCGCCTGTGCTTCGAGGGTAACGAACAAACCTTCATCCTCGAAATAGCCTTTTTCATAAGCCACAGCCAGCGGAACCATATCGGTCAGCTTGATAAATCCAAACTTGAGGTCCGGTTTTTCGACCTTGGCTTTGGCAGCAAATGCCGGCGAGCTGGCAGCAAAAGCGGCAACAACTGCAGTGGTCAGTACGGCGCGAGTAAAACGTACGCCGTATGACGCTGGCGCTTTCGTCTGGGGGTGCTGTTTCATTGACCTACTCCTTTTTTGTAAAACGATTAAACGAATAATTTTTCAGCGCGAACTGAAAACGAATCTGCGTATCCTTGCGGGTCTGAACCATCCCAGCAGACGCCGTCGATCAGGCGACTGCTTCGCATGAGGCTGGATGGCACACTGACACCGGCCTGCTCTGCCCCTTGGCGATAGATATCGATGCGGTTGACGGCGCTGGCTACAGCCAGGTAATCCGGGTGCTCACTCAGCAGTCCCCAGCGTTTGTGCTGAGTCATGAACCACATGCCATCCGAGAGATAAGGAAAATTCACCGCACCGCCATCGAAGAATTTCATACGGTGCTTGTCATCCCAACTCTTGCCCAGACCGTCCTGATAACGTCCCTGCATCCTTGAGGCAATGACTTCGGCGTCGGTGTCGATGTAGGCAGGGTGGGCAATGACCTCCGCAGTTTTCTGCTTGTTTTCCAGCGACGCATCAATCCAGCGGCTGGCCTCTAGCAATGCGGCGACGAGCGCACGAGCACTATTTGGATAGCGCGTCACCCATGTATCGGTCGTAGCGAGCACCTTTTCCGGATGGTCTGGCCAGATTTCCTGAGAGGTCGTCGCCGAGAATCCAAGGTGGTCGATGATGGTCTTGTTGTTCCATGGCTCTCCAACACAGCATCCATCCATGTTGCCAGCCCGCATCGTGCTGACCATCTTGGGTGGCGGCACCGTAATAATCCTGACATCAGACACTGGGTTGATGCCGTAATTGGCCAGCCAGTAGTACAACCACATGGCGTGCGTTCCGGTCGGGAAGGTCTGGGCAAAGGTATAACTCCGCTCCCGACGTGCCACGGCGGAGGCCAATGTCGGACCATCGACGACCCCTGCTTCACGCAACTGGTGCGAGAGCGTGATGCCCTGGCCGTTCTGATTCAATGACATCAGTATGGCCATATCACGCTTCGGGCCACCAATACCCAACTGCACACCATAGACCATGCCGTACAGCGCGTGCGCTGCATCGAGCTCGCCGCTCAACAGCTTGTCACGTACCGAAGCCCAAGACGATTCCCTGGTTGGAATAATCTTGATGCCGTGCTTCTCGTCGAAACCTTTTACGGCCGCCATGACGACAGAGGCACAATCGGTGAGCGGCATGAAGCCGACCTTGAGCGTCTTCTTCTCTGGCGCATCCGGGCCTGCGATGTTTTTGTCGCGAATTGTGTCCGCAAGAATGGACATCTGCGCTTCTCCCATGGCGGCAATACGACCCATGCCGAATCACGAAAATCGAAAAGACGCTACGGCAACTGGCCGGGTCTCCAATTCGTTGATATCGCCATCAATCGTCAAAAAAAAAGGTGTCACACCCTGGCTGCCAAATGGCAACGTGGATGGACACCATTGTCCTCAACCAGCCTGCATTGGCTCGGTCTACATCTGGACTATCGCAATGCTCGTGCCAGGAGCTAGTTATTTAGCACTAGTCACAAATAACTAGTTATATTTCAACACGTTGGAGTAAGCGACTACCTATGGCGCGATCGAAGTCGCATGCACTATTGCAGTGCAACAAACGCATGGTTCGCACGGCTTTAGAGCAACACCTTCGCCATGTCGATAATGTCGCGCGCGATTTTCGCCATCGGCTGACCGCGTTCCATGGCCAGCTTGCGAATAGCGTGATACGCCGCATCCTCGTCCAGGCCGCGGGCCACCATCAGGACGCCCTTGGCCTTGTCCACCAACTTCCGATCAGAAAGCTTTTGCGAAATTTCATCAAGTTCGCGACGAAGCGCTTGCGTCTCTTCAAAGCGGGCGCGCGCCACTTCGACAATCGGCTTGATTCGCTTGGGGTCCAAACCGTCGACGATATAGGCGGATACCCCCGCCTTTACAGCATCGCGAATGGCATCCTGACCATCCTCATGTGTAAAGATAACCACTGGACGCGGCATATCCTTGTTCATTACTGCCAGATTTTCCAGCGTATCGCGGCTGGGCGACTCGGTATCGATCAGGATGACGTCGGGTTGCAGTTTCTCGACTTCCGAGGTGAGATTGTCGGCGTCTGCCAGAATGGCCGCGACCCGATAACCGGCGAGCGCCAGCCCCGCGCAGATTTCACCAGCGCGGGAACGGGATTCATCGATCACAAGTACGTTCAGCATGAGGCCTAACTAGCAAGCTACAGGCCAGCAACCTCCAGAGCAGCACTGGCCATGGCCTGAACCACCATTTCATGCTCACCAATGGCGTTGCCTAACGAAAACTCAACCTGAGGGTAGGTCGACCGCAATATGTCGATCATTTCTGGAGTCTCTTTCTTCAAATGCCCACCGCGCGCAATGAACATCGGCAGCACGACAATTTTGTCCGCGCCCTGCGCAATCAATTCGGCCGCTCGCTCAGGCAGCGTTGGGGCCATGAATTCGAGAAAAGCGAGTTCAACCGGAACGGTACTCATGCGTTGGCGGACAACCGCCTGCACACGGCGCATCGGATTGGCCCATTCCGGGTCGCGAGCGCCGTGGGCGAAAAGAATCAAGGCTGTGGTCATGGTTCGATACTCGTTGTGATTGGTTGAATGATCTGGCCGCTAAACCAGGGAACAACGCATTAGGCTGGCCTTTGACGAGATGCCAGTAGAACCAGCGTCAACAGGCAGAATGCTGCGCCCGCGTAAAAAGTGGATGAGGCACCATAGACATCCCACATAAAGCCGGCGCATACACTGGCCAGCAACATGGCGAGCCCGCTGATCAGATTGAAAAATCCGTAGGCAGTTCCGCGCAAATCGGCCGGCGCAGTATCGGCAACCATCGTGGCCAGCAAACCCTGCGTCATGCCAAGGTGTATTCCCCACAGGGCCACACCGGCAAGAACCGTACCCCAGTGAGCGCTACTGGCCAGCACGAGGTCGGCAGCAATCAGCACAAACAAACCGATGACCAGCAAGCGTGTGTGGCTGACGCGATCCGACAGTTTGCCGAAGGGATAGGCAGACAGCGAATATACGATATTCATCGCGACCATGACCAACGGGATCAGCGCCAGCGCCATACCTCCCTGCTGTGCTCGCAGGACGAGAAAGGCTTCACTGAATCGAGCCAGGGTAAATAAGCCACCGACCGCCACTACCCACCAATAGGGTGCAGAAAGTCGCGACAGATTGGCCCGGCTGATCGGATTGCGTCGAGTTCCTGACACGGCATGATCAGGCTCATGAACACCGAATACCAGTAGTACAACGGCGAGCAGGCCTGGAATCACCGCCACCCAGAAGACTGCCCGAAAATCGTCCTGCCACAGCAACATCAAACCGACCGCCAGCAGGGGCCCGGCAAACGCCCCGACCGTGTCGAGAGACTGGCGCAAACCAAAGGCCGCGCCACGCAACTCAGGCGGCGCGATGTCTGCTACCAGCGCGTCGCGCGGCGCGCCACGGATGCCTTTACCAACCCGGTCTGTCAAACGGGCAGCGAGAATTAGTCCAGCACTCGAGGCGAGCGCAAAAAATGGTTTGGTCAGCGCACCAAGCGCATAGCCAAACACCGCCAACCCTTTGCGTTTACCTAGGTAATCACTCAATGCGCCCGAGAAAATCTTGACGACCAAGGCAGTCGCCTCGGCCAGGCCTTCGATCGCGCCTACCATCAGGGCGCTGATGCCGAGTGTACCTACCATGAACAACGGTAGCAGGCTGTGAATCATCTCGGACGAAATATCCATGAGCAGGCTGACAAAACCCAGCATCCAGATGCCACGCGGCATTTTGCTGGGCATCGGCATTTTGTCGGTCGAGTCGGTCATCTGGGTCAGGCAGTCGACATGGAAGAAGTGCGCAGCTTAAGCGATTCCCTCTGCCCTGCGGCTATCGCAACAACTTCAGCAATAAAATCAGATTGACCGCAATGGACACGGCGGCGACGCCTTTCCAGAATTGAAGCGGGTTACGCTGGATCAGCGCCTGCCGACTCGGCGCAGCTATTGGCCGGGCAGCACCGCGCTCCAGTGCCAGCACAAACTCCTCGGCTGTCTCAAAGCGATCCTTGGCGTCGCGTGCCACAGCCTTCAGGAGAATATTCTCCAGCCAGCCGGGGATCTCCGGCCGCCAGCGTGTCGGGCGAGCCGGCTCGCCAAACTTCGGGGTCTGAAAGGGCTCTATCTCCCCATAGGGATACTTGCGGGTCAACAGGTGATAGAGCGTTACCCCGGCGGCGTACAGATCAAATCCTGATTGCGGCTCAGGGCTGTCAAACAACTCAGGCGCCATGTAGGACGGGGTACCGGCCTGACCGATCGGATCATCCGGCTTTCGCTCGGCCAGACTAATTGCAACGCCCAGATCCAGGACTCGAAGAACACCATCGTTCCCAAGATGAATGTTGTCGGTCTTGATGTCGCGGTGCACGATATCCAGCCGATGGAGAGCGGCGATCGCCTTCAGCAGGGCAATGCCCAGCCGCACCACTTCGCCCACCGGAAAATGCTGGTCGGCATCCAGTCGTGCTTGCAGCGTCGCCCCTGCGTGCCAGGTCATCAGGTAATACAAGCAACTGCGCTGCTCGCTGGGGACCACCTGCGGAAAAAAGGGCGAAACCACCCGCCTTGCCCGCCATTCCTCCATCAGCAGCGCGGCAATGGCACCCGGATCGCTTTCCATACTCGGTTGCAGTGTCTTCAACACGAGTTGCTGGTTGTTGCGCGGGTTGCGGACACGATAGAGCAGCGTTTCGCGTGCATCGTGCAGCACTTCTTCGACGATCATCTCGTCAAGTTCATGGCCAACTTTAAGACGATGTGGCAAGGGCAGACTGGCCGCCACTTCCAGGCTGTCACGCAGGTTGGCGGGTGGCAGCGCAAGGATATCAACGACCACCGCCGTCGCATTGTCGTGCCCCCCGTGGGCCAGCGCCAGACTGGTCAGCGCTGCAGCGGCAGCCTGGGGATCAGGGTGATCCAGCAGGATCTCGGTCATCAGCACATCAGGCAGCACACCCCAGACACCATCTGACACAAGCAGGAAGCGATCATTAAGCATCAGTTCGCCGTCGGAGAAATCGAGTAGTACGCGCGGATCAAGGCCAATGGCGCGCGACAGCACGTTATTCAGCTCCGGATGCTCCCACGTGTGATCGACCGTCATTTGTTGCAGCGTGCCTTCATGCAGCCGGTAGATGCGGCTGTCGCCGATATGCGCGGTATAGAAGCGTCGACCGCGCAACACCAATACCGATAGCGTGGTCGCCATGCCAGCCAGTTCGCTGTTGCGCGTGCCTTCGGCAATCACCCAGCGATTAAGCGCTGTTGTCACCGTCTCTATCGCGCGCGGCACCCCCCAGGTATCCGGGGTCGCAAAATAGTCAGAGAGAAGACCGCGTACCGTGTATTCAGAGGCTTCCCGTCCACCTTTGTGGCCGCCAATACCGTCGGCCACGGCGGCGATCACGCCTTTGTTCTCGAGATCCTGGCCCTCGGGCGTGGCAACGCCACAATAATCTTCATTCCGCTCACGCGGCCCGGTCAGCGACGCGTAGCCGAGATCAATCTTCAGAGGCATGGCAATTCCAAATGAAAAAGGCGGGTAGCCTGCAAGGCCACCCGCCTGAACTGACTGGATTAACTGTACGTCAGATCTTCGCAGCCGTCAGGTGGCTAGCACCCCACGTCGTACGCCAGCGAGTCTTGACGCCGGTCAGACCAACCAGAGCCAGCACGGCGAGAGCCGCAAAGATCAGGAAGCCAGACTGGTAGGTGCCGGTCAGTTGTTTGGAGTAACCGAGGCTGGAAGCCAGGTAGAAGCCGCCGACACCACCGGCCATGCCGACCAAGCCGGTCATGACGCCAATTTCCTTCTTGAAGCGCTGCGGCACCAGCTGGAAGACAGCGCCGTTGCCCATACCGAGCGCCAGCATGGCACCGACGAAGGCGCCCAAGGCCATCCATGCTTCGGGCAGACCGAAGCTGACCAGTGCCAGGAAAAATGCGGCGAAGACGTACATGACCGACAAGGACTTGACACCACCGATACGGTCGGCCACGTTGCCACCAATCGGGCGAACCAGCGAACCGGCGAAAACACAACCCGCGGTGAAGAAGCCCGCCATCTTGGGATCGAGGCCGTACTGGGTGTTGAAATAGATCACCAGCGATGATGCGAGGCCGACGAAGCCACCAAAAGTCACCGAGTAAAAGAACATGAACCACCAGGCATCACGATCCTTGAGCACCTTCAGGTATTCGGCGAAGGTCTTGGGCGGCGGTGCATCCGGCGCATCCTTGGCCATGAAGATGAAGGCAATCAGGACAATAACCAGCGGAATCAGCACGATACCGAACACATTGACCCAACCGAAAGCAGCGGCCAAGCCCGGCGCAAACAGGGCGGCGAGTGCCGTACCCGAGTTGCCCGCACCGGCGATGCCCATCGCCGTGCCCTGATGCTCGGCCGGATACCAGCGGGAGGCCAGTGGCAGCGCAGCCGCAAAGGAGGCGCCGGCAACACCGAGAAAGAGGCCGAGGATCAGCACTTCAACGTAGGAATGCACACCAATCTGCCACGCGTAGGCCAGTGCTGCGATCACCACCACCTGACCGATGATGGCGGCCTTTTTCGGCGACAGGCGATCGACCAGGATGCCCATGACGATTCGTAGCAGCGCGCCGGCCAGCACCGGCGTGGCCACCATCATGCCCTTTTCGGCATGTGACAGCCCCAGTTCCTTGGCAATGCTGATGCCCAGTGGACCGAGCAGCACCCAGACCATGAAGGCCAGATCGAAGTAGAGAAAAGCCGCGAGCAGCGTTGGCGTATGACCCGCCTGCAAAAATGATTTCTTGTCCATTTTTAGTTTCTTTCCGGTTGACCGTGGGAACAGTCGTTTAAGAGGATTGCTAATGTCAGCGCATGGCGTCATCGCCATCTGCCCACCCTCGTTGGCGGAAAATCGCTGTGATGACCATTCCTTGCAATCTGCGTGCCAAGAGCCTAACCAATTGACTTATAAGGATTCTCAAAAACAGCGACCTGACAGGGCGCACCAAAACAAGGCACCTATCTCTATTGCGGTGCAGCATTTTGGGGAGCTATCCCCCAAGGATTGTGATTTGCCGTCCTTTGTTGCCGGCATGGCATCAGACGTCACAGCGAACCTGCCGTCCTACGTCGCCTCAGCGCTGAACGGTCTCGGTTGGCGCTGACTGAATCTGGTGTTCGAGCATCCGGATCGCCGTCAGGATGTCGGTCTTGCGCTGGCTGCAGATGTAATTGTCGGCATCAAAGAATGCCGTCCGCAGACGCCGTTTCTCGGGCTCGCCAAAGACTTGCCCATTGGTAACGGCCAATAGCATGTCCTGGATACCGCTGTAGTAATTGATCGAACGCCTGTCCTTGCTGATGTACGCCAGCGCCAAGGAAAGGTTGAATACGGCCCAAACCGAGGCGACATGAAAGCTGTTCCATTCACCGCTCGTCAGAAGGTACGACAGTTGCAGATGCGGTATCAGCATGATGTGGACTTCTTCCGGCTCACTGATCCGGATGTCAGCGCCGAGCAGGCGGTTGATTTTACGACGACCAAAAAATGACATTTGACTCATTCACTCCTTCAATCTACTGGATGACGACAGGGCCGCCAGCATCGTTCAGCGACGGAACCTCCGGCTGAACCCGTGCGCCCCATGTTTGCTTTTTGCCTCTTTTTTCCGGTCGACCGTGGCATTCGCATTTTCGTCATCCGAGCGGCAAGTCAGTGAAAGCGAGCGACACTTACCCCGACCAGGGCCAGAAGCAGCACCAACGAAATGCTCTTCCAGAAGATCACCGGGTTACGCTCGATAAGCGGTGGCCGGGTTTTGTTCAAGAACGCGTTGTTCGGGTGATGGAGGTCATAGACGAACTCCGACAACTCTTCGTAACGTTCGAAAGGATCGGGTTCGACGGCTTTTCGGATGGCATCATCAACCCAGGCTGGAATTTCCCGTTCTTCATTCAAGACTGTTTTGTAGGCAAGTTTTTTCTGGGCCGCCTTGGTGCGCGCCCGGGCGACGTCAGCGCCGTAGGGCAACCGGCCCGACAGCATCTGGTAGGCGATCACTCCCAGCGAGAAGACATCGGAACGTGACGAGCCATTTTCGCCGAGGAAATATTCCGGCGCCGCGTAGGCAGCCGAGCCGAGCAGGTTGATCTGTTCGATGGGCGTGGCGATCTCCATGATGCCGGCAACGCGCGTGGCGCCGAAATCGAGAATCTTCACGGTACCGGTGCCATCCAGCATGATGTTGTCCGGTTTCAAATCCTGATGCACCATTTCAAGGCGGTGGAACGCCTGCAACCCCTTGGCGATCTGCTCGATGATGCCGCGTACGGCAGGCAGATCAGGCTTCGGGTTATCGATCATCCACTGGGCCAAGGTCTGCCCTTCGATGTATTCGGTCACCACATAAATGAAGTTGCGCTTGCGCGTTTGCGAGCATGGCTTGAGTACGTGCGGACTGTTGATGCGCTTGGCGATCCACTCCTCGATCAAGAAACGTTCGAGAAAAGCGGTGTTGTCCGCCTGATCGACCGAAGGTGTCTTGATGACGACGCGCTCGCCGGTGTCGCCATCGACCGCCAGATAAATGTGGCTGCGCGCACTGGCCTTGATCTCGCGGATGATCTGATAACCGTCGAAGTTCATCCGGGCTTCAAGCAATGGCGGAAAGGGCAGCTCCGAGAGCTGTCGGTACATTTCATTGGACTCGGGGCTGGGCAGTTCATCGACACGAATGATTTGCAGCGTCAAATTATCGCCACTACCCCGGCGAAGGGCTTCATTTACGATCTCGCGAGCCGCCTGATCGAGCTGGTCAGCGCAGCGCTTGACAGCAGCGGATACGAACGCCGCATCGGTAAATTCATAGACACCGTCGGTCGCCAGCATGAAGACGTCACCGACCGAAAGCGGCATGGGCAGATAATCCACCTCCACCTTGCGGTCCATGCCCAGCGCGCGCGCCAGATAGCTCTGGACCGAGGAAACGCGTACCCGGTGATCCTCCGTGAGTTGGCTCAGTGCCCCATCCTTCAACTGGTAGATACGGGCATCGCCGACATGGAACAGATGCGCGGTGGTCGATTTGATGACCATCCCGCTAAAGGTACACACATAACCACGCTCGCGTTCATAGCGATGCTGGCTTTGCTGGGTCTGCGAATGCAGCCATGAATTGGTGGCGACGAGCACATGCTCGGCCGATGTTTTGACCGACCAGGCATCCGACGTGCAATAGTAGTCCTCCAGCAGGGCCAGCACCGCCGCCTGGGCCGCCTCCTGACTGACCGCACTGCTGCTGATGCCATCAGCCAGTGCAATGGCGATACCCTTGCCGCTGAGTTGAGGCTCCTTGGGAATACAGATGCCGTGGAAGTCCTGATTGATTTCCTTGCGGCCTTTGTCCGAGTACTGCCCGACAGAGATTCTGAGTTGTTGCGTCATTGCGGTTCTTGGACCATCCAATGAAAAAAGCCCCTGCCATCAGGCCAGGGGCTTTCAATGTACACCGTGGTGATCAAGCGGCGACGCGCTTCGGTGCGGTGCGAACGTGCGTGGAATACAGGGTCAGACCAACGAAGGCCAAACCGCCCACCAGATTGCCCAGCACCGTCGGAATTTCGTTCCAGATCAGGTAGTCATAGATCGAGAAGTTGCCACCCAGCATGAGGCCCGACGGAAACAGGAACATGTTCACGATGGAGTGCTCGAAGCCCATGTAGAAGAAGAGCATGATCGGCATCCACATCGCAACCACTTTACCGGTCACGCTGGTGGAAACCATCGCGCCGACCACACCGGTGGACACCATCCAGTTGCAGAGCACACCGCGTATGAACAGGGTCAGCATGCCGGCTGCACCGTGGGCGGCGTAACCCACCGTACGACCTTCGCCAATATGGCCAATCGCCTCGCCAACCTTGTTGGGCGGGGTGTCAAAGCCGAAGGTGAAAATGATGGCCATCATCACCGCCACCGTAAAGGCACCGGCGAAATTGCCAACAAAAACCAGACTCCAGTTGCGCAGCACGCCACCGAGTGTCACACCCGGACGCTTGTCGATCAGCGCCAGCGGTGCCAGTGTAAAAACACCGGTCAGCAGGTCAAATCCAAGCAGGTACAGCATGCAGAAACCCACCGGAAAAAGGACAGCACCGGCCAGCGGCTGGCCGGTCTGTACATTGATGGTCACTGCGAATGCTGCAGCCAGTGCCAGGATGGCACCGGCCATGTAGGCGCGGATCAGTGTGTCACGATTGGACATGAAGATTTTTGATTCGCCTGCATCAATCATCTTCGTTACAAACTCTGCTGGAGCCAGGTAGGCCATGCTATTTCCCCTTGATTAAAATTTGGCTGGATCGTTTTATACGGCGAGAAAAACGCTGCCGTCTTCGACCTTCACTTCGAATTTGGTGCAGGAGCCGACATCCGGCGCCACGGCGTGACCATCTTCCAGGCCGATGTTCCAGCCATGCAACGGACAGGTCACGCGCTTGCCATGGACGATGCCTTGCGACAACGGCCCGTTTTTGTGCGGGCACTTGTCATGGATGGCAAATACCTCATCATCCGATGTGCGAAAGATGGCGATATCGCCGCCACTCGTCGGCTTGACCACCCGCGAGCCAAGTTGCGGGATGTCGTTCAACGGGCAAATCAGTTTCCAGTTACTCATTTTTCTATCCTTGTTTTCTGAATGCTCAGGCTTCGACCATGATGGGAATGAACTGCTTGATTGCTTCCGGTTCGCGCGAGGTTGCCCACGGATCCTTGGCGTCCTTCAGCGAGTCAAGCAGGGCGGCGTACAGTGCCTTGCGACCTTCTTCATCCTCGAGAATCTTGCCCTTGACGTAGTCCATGCCAACACGTTCGAGGTAGTGGCAGGTGCGCTCCAGATACCAGCCTTCGAGACGGTAGAGTTGCAGGAAGGCGCCGGAATATTCCATGACCTCCTCGTCCGAGGTGACCTTGCACAGGAACTGGGCAACTTCGGTCTTGATACCGCCGTTGCCGGCGATATAGATCTCGTAGCCGGAATCGACACCGATGATGCCGACATCCTTGATGCCGGCTTCGGCACAGTTACGCGGGCAGCCGGAAACAGCGAGCTTGACCTTGTGCGGGGCGTACATGTCGAACAACATCTTTTCCAGCTTGACGCCCATCGACATCGCCAGCTGCGTACCGAAGCGGCAATGCTCGGCACCGACGCAGGTTTTGACGGTGCGGATCGACTTGCCGTAGGCGTGGCCGGAGACCATGCCGGCGGCGTTGAGGTCGGCCCACATGGCGGGCAAATCCTCCTTCTTGACGCCAAGCAGGTCGATACGCTGACCGCCGGTCACTTTCACCGTCGGCACGTTGTACTTCTCGGCGGCATCGGCAATGGCGCGCAGTTCATTGGGCGTCGTCAGGCCGCCCCACATGCGCGGCACAACCGAGTAGGTGCCATCCTTCTGGATGTTGGCGTGCGAACGTTCGTTGATGAAGCGCGATTGCGGATCATCCTTGGCTTCATGCGGCCAGGTCGAAATCAGGTAGTAGTTCACCGCCGGGCGGCACTTGTCGCAACCGTTCGGCGTCTTCCATTCAAGAGCCTTGAAGACGGCTTCCTTGCTGGTCAGATGCTGATTCAGGATGGCATCACGCACCATCTTGTGTGACTGCTCCGTGCAACCGCAGACCGGCTTCTTGTCCGAAGCCGCCGGGGTATAGGCGCCGCCAATGGTCGAGGCCAGGATTTGCTCGACCAGACCGGCGCAGGACCCGCACGAGGAGGCAGCCTTGGTGTGCTTTTTGACTTCGTCCAGCGTGAACAGGCCATTGGCCTTGATCGCCTGGACGATGACGCCCTTGGAAATGCCGTTACAGCCGCAGACTTCGGCGCTATCGGGCATCGAGGCGGCCTTGCTGTTACCGGCATGGCCGACGTCTCCAACCAGCGACTGGCCGAAGATCAGGTGATCGCGGATGTCGTGGATGTCGCGGCCATCCTTGAGCAATTGGAAGTACCACGGGCCGTCGGCCGTATCGCCGTACATGACGCCGCCGACCAGCTTGTTGTCCTTGATGACCAGCTTCTTGTACACGCCGCCGTAGGGGTCGTTGAGGATGATTTCCTCGGTATCTTCACCCCCCATGTAATTGCCGGCAGAGAACAGGTCGATGCCGGTAACTTTCAGCTTGGTGGATGTCACCGAACCGGTATAGCGACCAATGCCATACCCGGCCAGATGATTGGCGGCAACCTTGGCCTGCTCGAACAGCGGAGCGACCAGACCGTAAACCGTGCCACGATGGGTGACGCATTCGCCGACGGCATAAACCTTCGGGTCGTAGGTCTGCATGGTGTCATTGACCACGATACCGCGATTGCAATAGATACCGGAGGATTCGGCCAAGGCGTAGTTCGGGCGGATACCGGCAGCCATGACGACGAGGTCGGCCGGAATCTGCATGCCGTCCTTGAAGCGGATCGCCGCAACGCGGCCGGATTCGCCTTGAATCAATGCCTCGGTCTGCTTCTGCAGCAGGAATTTGAGCCCTTTGTCCTCCAGCGACTTCTGCAGCATCTTGGCAGCCACTTCGTCGAGCTGACGCTCGAGCAGCCACGGACCGATATGCACTACAGTAACATCCATACCACGCAGTTTGAGGCCATTGGCCGCTTCCAGACCGAGCAGGCCGCCACCGATAACCACCGCGTGCTTGTGCAGGCGGGCAGCCTCGATCATCTCGTCGGTATCCTTGATGTCGCGATAACCGATAACGCCGGGCAGGTCATTGCCGGGAATCGGCAGCATGAAAGGCGTGGAACCGGTCGCGATGAGCAGGCGGTCGTATTCTTCTTCCGTGCCATCTTCCGCAATGACCTTCCGATTGGTCCGGTCAATCTTCGCAATCTGCTTGCCGGTATGGAGCTTGATGCCCTTTTCCTTGTACCAGTCCAGTTCGTTCAGGACGATTTCCTGGATGGTCATTTCGCCGGCAAGCACTGGAGAAAGCAGGATGCGGTTGTAGTTCGGGTGCGGTTCGGCACCGAAAATCGTGATGTCGTAATGATCCGGCTTGATTTTCAGCAGTTCTTCGACGGTGCGGACACCGGCCATGCCATTGCCGATCAGGACGAGACGGGGTTTGCTCATTTGGGGCTCCAACGTTGCGCGCACCTTGCGGTGCAAAAGTGTGTCAGCGCATGACATCATTGCCATCGAGCTGCCGCCGTTGGCTGCTGATTCGCTGTTTCAATGAACCTGTTGCAATCAGTGTGCCAGGGCAGTAGAAACTTGATTTTTAGTCGTTTTTTCCAGTTGACCGCAGCAAGCGCGCACCAACGCAGGGCGTCCGTTACCAGCACGGTGCAGACTCAGATCAGTTGCCGCCCATCAGCAAACCGGTCGCTTCAACAGCCACAATGGCCTTGGCCTGATTGAAATCTTCGGCATATCCGCTTGCAAAAAGCAGGCAGGCCAGTTGATTGGCCAAGGGCTTGGGCAAGGGAACCTGCTTGTCGAGAATACGCCGGATCCACTTGGCGGTGCTCATGGCATCGCTGGCCTCTGGCAGATTGGGTAAGGCCCGCAGACTTTCGTGCTCAGCCTCGAACAGGATGTCGGCTGCGCCGTCATGGATGAATTCAAGGCGTGGACGACGCTTTGGATTGGCGAACGGCTCACCTTCCGTACCTCGCAATAACAAGGCACGCTGACCGTTGGCCATCAGCGTCTCACGCATCAGGTCGATAAAGTCCGGGTGAGTCGCTGGCGCCACCACGACCGAATCACCACGGAACGGATTGAGCATTTTGACCAGGCTATGCGCACTGTTGCGAACGCCCATCCGGCTACGCAGGGCAAGCAGATTATGGATACCGGGACAAAGCGCGCTGAGCGGCAAAAATGCCAGCCCTTTTTCGTCCACCGCAACCTGCCCTTGCGTCAACGATGACATCGGCATGATGCCGAGTTCTCGAAAAATTTGGGCTGTTGTTACTCGCCCAAATCCTTCAATCAAGCCATGAATAACGACCGGTACACCAAACCGCTGCAGGAGCAATGCCAGCAATGGCGTCAGGTTGGGCTCCTTGCGCGACCCGTTGTAGGTCGGCAAGACTACCGGACGAACGCGTCCATGCGGCATTTCAAGCTTGTGGGTTCGTTCATTTGTGGCTTCCAGGAAACCCAGCATTTCATCCACCGATTCACCCTTGACGCGCAGACCAAGAATGATGGCCCCCATCTCCAGGTCGGGCACCCCGCCATCCAGCATGGCAGCATAAAGCTGCTTTGCATCGTCACCCGACAGGTCGCGAGACCCCTCAGCGCCCCGACCTATCTCCTTGATGTATTGCGCGTAGCTCATAGTCTCCTCCTATCGCAATCAGCCAGCTGTTGCGATTTTCTTTTCATGCTCTGCCACCATGCGCTTGATATCAGGAACGCATGAGCCGCAGAATGTGCCACACTTCAACTTATCCTGGAGTTTCGGCAGGTCCGCCCCCCCCTCCAGTTCAAGGCCGATCTGCACATCACTGATATCGGCGCATTTGCAGATGATATTGCGAGCAACCATGGTCACCGGCGGCTTGGCAGAGGGTGCCAGGGCAAAACGAATCAGGCTGGCATCGAGTTCATCCTCGGCCATCGCCTGTTTCAACCACACCTGAGCCAGCGTTTCACCGGCAAGGCGCACCCCTAACAGTCGGCCATCCTGTGCAATGGCCTTTTTGCTTACCCTGCGCGTAGCATCCTCGTAAACAATGGCGCCATCCTGTGTATCCAGACCGAAGAGACGATCAATTTCGGCAATCTCGCAATCGGCAATCGCCACTTTGGTTGCCGCCCGGAAAACCACCAAAGGCGTCTTCCGGCCATACAGACCTACTGTCGCATAAGGAAATGACTTGAGCGAGCCGCGAGCCCGCTGCATCAGCGACAGCGCCTCCGATTGATCCGCACAGCGTCGCACTACCGCCAGCGGGTACGGCAGTTCCGCTTTGGTAATCTGTACCGCGGCATGTTTCAGCTCAGGCTGCTTTGAATAGGGGTCAGTTGCATCACAAGCCAGCGCGTTGGCGCCCGGGGTGTTCATGAATTGATTGCCCCAGTGCATCGGCATCCAGGCTCGCCCTTTGACGAGTCCTGGTCGCTCAATGATACGTGTCACCATCTCGCCACGGCCGTTGGTCACGGTCACCAGATCGCCAGACGACAGATCACGATGTCGCATGTCACATGGATGCATGGCCAGCAATGGTTCATCTTCGAGGTTGAACAAGCGAGGTACGGTGCCAGTCCGACTCATGCCATGCCAATGATCACGCATGCGACCGGACAACAGGCTGATCGGCAACTCAGGGGTGGTGGCATCGGCCGATGGCTGGTGCTGGATGGCGACGAAACGCGCTTTGCCATCCAGCGTCGGGAAAGCCCCATCCTCGTAAAGCCGAACCTTGCCCGTGCTTGCACCCTCTGGATAGGGCCACTGCTGCGGACCTTGTGCTTCCAGCAAGGCGTACGACAAGCCCGTAATATCCAGATCGCGACCCCGTGTTGTTTCGCGATGCTCATTGAAAATTTCTTCAGCATCAGCATAAGGGAACAGCTTGTCGGCTGAAGCATGACCCAGCTTTTTGCCCAGACGCCGAGCAAAGTCGACCACAATTTCCCAGTCGTGGCGCGCCTCACCTGGCGCCTGAATAGCTGGCATCACCCGGGAGATGCACCGCTCGGAATTGGTGACCGTGCCGTATTTCTCCCCCCATCCACTGGCCGGAAGCAGCAAGTCGGCGTAATCGGCCGTATCGGTGTTGCCATACGCCTCTTGCAGTACAACGTATTCCGCCGATAACAGCGCGTCACGTACAGCAGCCTGATTCGGGAGGGATTGGGCCGGATTCGTGCAGGCAATCCATACCGCCTTTATGTCTCCGGTCTTAAGGGCCTTGAAGAGATCTACCGCAGATTTTCCGGGCGAGGCCGGCACAAACGGAACCCCCCAAAAACGAGCGATTTCGGCGCGGTGTTCGGGATTGGCCAAGTCACGATGGGCTGACAGTAAATTTGACAGCCCACCGACCTCGCGCCCGCCCATTGCATTCGGCTGCCCAGTGAGCGAAAAAGGCCCGGCCCCTGGCTTGCCAATTTGCCCGGTAGCCAAGTGCAAATGGATCACCCCAGCATTGTTGTGGGTGCCATGCGCCGACTGATTCAATCCCTGGCAGTAGAGCGACAACGAGGCTTCGCTGGCGCCAAACCAGCGAGCTGCCTGAATAATGTCCGTGGCGGGGATGCCACAGAGGGTGGCAACCTTGTCTGGCGTGTATTCCTTCACAATATCTGAAAGCGCGTCGAAGCCAGTGGTATGTGCCTCAACATAAGTCCGATCCACCAAGCCTTCATTGATCAAGACATGCAGCATGCCATTGAACAACGCAATGTCGGAACCCGGATTGATGGGCAAATGAAGATCAGCGATCTCAGCGCTTTCCGAACGACGAGGGTCAGCGACAATGATTTTTAGATCCGGGTTTGCCGCTTTGGCATCTTCGATATAACGGAAAATAATGGGATGTGCGACAGCAGGGTTGGCCCCGGCAATAAACATCACCTTGGCCCGAAGAATATCGTCATAGCTGCAGGGTGGCGCATCCGCACCCAGCGTTTGTTTGTAGCCAGCCACCGCCGAGGACATGCAGAGACGTGAGTTGGTATCTACATTATTAGTGCCAATCAGCCCCTTGGCCAGTTTATTGAAGACGTAGTAGTCCTCCGTCATCAACTGCCCAGAAATATAGAAGGCCACTGAATCCGGCCCATGCTTTTGGATGGTATCTGCGAAACGTTCGGCGGCTTCATCCAGCGCCGAATCCCAAGTTAGCCTATCTCCCGCCTGACCGCGTACTCGGCGCTTTTCAGGGAAATGCAACCTGTAGGTCGCGTTGGCCGTCTGGTTCAGCGTGGCACCTTTGGTACAGAGACGCCCGCGATTGGCTGGATGCTCAGGGTCACCACGTAGCCCGGTAACAACACCGCTCTCGGTCTCAATGAGAACGCCACAGCCGACACCGCAGTAGCAACAGGTAGATTTAACTTCAGTTTTCATGATTTTCCTTCCGAAATGCCATCAGCAACAGCTGTGCCACCTATAGAAATCATGGACTTGCAATACAAAAGGGAAAATCCATCGCTGGATTTTCCCTTTTTTGGTGCAGTCATCGAAGCGACCGTCCCTATTTGATGCGTTGCAGCTTGGGACGCCCTCCTTCTGGGCGCGGAGGCTCCGGTTGAGGCTCCTCCGAAAGCACGTCAAGCTCGCCAGCATCGACAAAGCTGGGGTCGCCACCGTCATCAGCCCCATCAATTTCGAAAGCCATTCCGGCACCATTTTCTCGTGCATAGATAGCAGATACGCGAGCAATGGGTACGGACAAATCTCTGGCTACCCCATTGAAGCGGGCCTGAAAATCAATGAAATCGTTACCGATTTGAAGCTTGCTCGTTGCATTCTGGCCAAGATTTAAGACTATCTGGCCTCCACGAACAAATTCGCGGGGCACACGAGTTTTTTCGTCGACTTCAACAGCGATATGTGGCGTGAACCCGTTATCGCAACACCATTCCCAAATGGCGCGAAGCAAGTACGGCTTTGTCGACGGAAGTTCCATGGCTTATTTGCGCATTGCCTTTTCGGATGGCGTCAAGGCATCGATGAAACCCTGTCGACTGAAAATTCTTTCGGCATATTTCATCAATGGCGCAGCAGCCTTACCGAGGTCAATTCCATAGTGATCCAGACGCCAAAGCAGCGGCGCGATGGCAACGTCAAGCATGGAAAATTCATCACCCAGCATGAATTTTTGCTTATTGAAAATAGGGACAATTTCCGTAAGACGGGCACGAATCTCCTGACGCGCCTTATCGGCCGTCTTGCCATTTTTTTCAATCACTTCCATGAACGAAAAAATCTCCCGCTCCATACCAACCAGCAATTGGCGAGCTCGAGCCCGCATGATTGGGTCGGCTGGCATCAATTGCGGGTGTGGGAAACGCTCGTCGATGTACTCGTTGATAATATTTGGTTCAAACAAAACCAAATCGCGCTCGACCAATACCGGTACGCGATTGTGCGGATTGATCGCAGCCATTTCTTCCGGCTTGTTAAACATGTCAACATCGATAACCTGAAAATCCATGCCCTTTTCAAAAAGGACAATACGGCAGCGATGACTAAAGGGGCACGTAGTACCCGAGTAGAGGTTCATCATTTGTGACAACCTTCAAAATGAGATTCGGCATCGGGGGCAGGCGAAAGCCAAACCCGCGATGCCGCAAACGGATCTGCAAGGATCAGTGAATGTCTTTCCAGTATTCCTTCTTGAGCGCGTAAGCGACAACAAAGAGAATAGCTAGGAAGGCCAGTACAAACCACCCCAAAGTACGGCGGAATTGTTGTTGTGGCTCTGCCATCCAAACCAGGAAACTGACCAGATCGGAAACCGACTTGTCGAATTCAGCCGGCGGCATCGTGCCAGGAACAGCCAGTTCCAGCTTGTGTGTTTCGTGATTCAACACTTGCTGCCCTTGGAGTCCATAAAGAACGTGTGGCATACCAACGTTCTCGAATACCAAATTGTTCCAACCGGTCGGACGATTCGCATCACGATAGAACGAGCGCAGATAAGTGTAGAGCCAATCGGCACCTGCACCCGCATTACCAGCTTCGCCACGAGCCCGAGCGATGATGGTGAGGTCAGGTGGTGTTGCACCAAACCACAGTTTCTGCTCGTCAGCGCGCGCAGCCACTCGCATCAGTTCACCAATCTTGTCAGAAGTAAACATCAGGTTTTCCTTTACCTGCTGTTCACTTAAACCAAGATCCATCAGGTTCTTGTAGCGCATATAAGATGCGCCGTGACAGTTCATGCAGTAGTTAACGAAAAGCTTGGCACCATTTTGTAGCGCAGCCTTGTCGCTCACCGACCCTGGCCATTTATCAATATGTGCCGTACTACCACTGGCAAATGCCATGATCGGCGCGAAGAGCAAGGCGATAAGGAATTTTTTCATTTTAGGCATCCTCTCACTTGAACGTCACACGGTCTGGAACCGGACTGAATTTGTCCATCCGTGACCACCAAGGCATACCCAGGAAAAATCCGAAGTAGAACACTGAACAGATCTGGGATACCAGTTCTCCCATTGGTGAAGGAGACAGGGTGCCCAGATACCCAAGAACGAAGAAGACGATCACGAAAATGGTCAGCAGCGATTTGTAAATCGGGCCACGGTAGCGGATTGACTTTACCGGACTGCGATCCAGCCACGGCAGGAAGGCGAAAATCACAACTGAAGCCCCCATGGCGACGACACCCCAGAACTTTGCATCTAGGCCAAACAATGGATAGGTAACCGCGCGCAGAATCGAATAGAACGGCGTGAAGTACCAGACTGGCGAAATATGCGGTGGCGTTTTCAGCGGGTCGGCCGGGTAAAAGTTGGGCGTTTCCAGGAAGTAACCACCTCCCTCAGGCGCCCAGAACATCACCGCAGAGAACACCATCAGGAACACAACGACACCAACAATATCCTTGACCGTGTAGTACGGATGAAAGGGAATACCATCAACCGGATGCCCATTGGCGTCCAAATTGGCCTTGATCTCGACGCCATCCGGATTGTTCGATCCGGTTTCATGCAGCGCCAGGACGTGAGCAGCCACCAGACCAATCAGGACGAGGGGGAAGGCGATCACATGGAAGGAGAAAAATCGATTCAGCGTTGCGTCACCAACCACAAAGTCACCGCGGATAATCAGGGAGAGGTCAGCACCAATGACCGGAATGGCTGAAAACAGATTAACAATTACCTGTGCCCCCCAGTAAGACATCTGCCCCCAAGGCAACAGGTAGCCGAAGAAAGCTTCACCCATCAAGCACAGAAAAATCCCCACACCAAACAACCAGGTCAACTCACGCGGCTTTCGATACGAACCGTAGAGAAGACCACGGAACATGTGCATATAAACCACGATAAAAAATGCCGAAGCCCCTGTAGAGTGCATGTAACGAATCAGCCATCCACCAGAAACGTCACGCATGATGTATTCAACTGAAGCAAAGGCAATAGGTACACCACTTGCATTCAATGCAGCATCCGGCTTGTAGTGCATCACCAGAAAAATGCCGGTAACGATTTGGATGACCAGTACCAGCAGCGCGAGAGATCCAAAAAAGTACCAAAAATTGAAATTTTTCGGTGCGTAATACTCTGAAAGGTGGCCCTTCCATAACGAAGTAGCCGGGAAGCGAGCATCAACCCACTCTAGAGCGTTGCCGGCCAGCGAGCCGTCAGATTTGTATTTTTCGAAATTGCCAGCAGCCATTTCTTATACTCCCTTCTTGTCTTCGCCGATCAGGATACGGGTATCTGAGAGATATACGTGTGGCGGCACTTCAAGGTTGGACGGCGCGGGCTTTGACTTGAAAACACGGCCAGCAAAATCAAATGTAGAACCATGACAGGGGCAAAGGAACCCCCCCAACCAATCAGCCCCCATACCCTCTTCTGTACCTTTTTTAAATTTTTGACCAGGCGAGCAACCAAGGTGCGTACAGATACCAACAACCACCATAAATTCGGGCTTGATTGAACGAGTAGCGTTCTGCGCATAAGGTGGCTGCTGCGATGCTTTCTCAGAATTAGGATCAACGACCGCATCAGCCAACTTTGGCAGCGTATCCAACATTTCCTTGGTGCGATTGATGATCCAAACCGGCTTGCCACGCCACTCGACAGTCATCATTTGACCTAATTCGAGCTTGCTGATATCGGCTTCGACCGGAGCGCCTGCAGCTTTGGCGCGTTCGGATGGAAGCAAGCTGGAGACGAACGGCACGAGTGCAGCTACCGCTCCTGCCCCGCCCACGGCTGCGGTAGCAACGACCAGACGCCGCCGTCCGCAGTCCATTTTTCCTTGATTGCTCATTACGCTGACCCCTACGGAATTAGATGGGATAAAAATTAAACGCTAAATTATACGATAACAGGCGCCCCGATAAAAGTCGTCATCAGCCACCGCACAGCCTACGCTCACGTAATGCTTGGGCCAAAGTACCACTATCAACATATTCAAGCTCCCCCCCAACAGGCACTCCACGGGCAATTCTTGAAACACTTACCCCTTTTGTTCGAAGCATCGCCTCAATATAGTGCGCGGTTGCTTCCCCCTCGTTGGTATAGTTGGTAGCAAGGATCACCTCCTTAACAACGCCGTCGACTGCACGCGCAATCAATTTATCTAGGCGAAGTTCTTTGGGCCCAATACCATCCAGCGGTGATATTTTCCCCATCAGAACGTAATATAACCCTTGAAAACTTAGCGTCTGCTCCATCATATTCATATCGACAGGGGTCTCAACCACGCAAAGAACAGTGGGATCACGACGGGAGGAATTGCAACGTTCACACACATTCAACTCTGAGAATGTATTGCAACGCTGACAGTGCCTTATTGATTCCAACGCACGCAAGACTGTCTCGCCCAAGCGCTTTGCTCCACTCCTGTCACTCTGTAACAAGTGGTATGCCATGCGTTGCGCGGATTTTGGGCCAACACCAGGCAAGCAACGCAATGCTTCGATTAGCGAATCAAGCCCTGAAACTGTCATTGATTAAAATGGGAGCTTAAACCCGGGAGGCAAGTTGAGACCAGACGTAAACCCCGACATCTTTTCTTGGCTCATCTCTTCCCCTCGCCGAATCGCATCGTTCAGTGCCGCAGCAACAAGGTCCTCAAGCATCTCCCTATCATCCATCACAGATGGATCAATGCTAACTCTTCGTACCTCGTGAGCACAGTTCATAACGACCTTTACCATCCCGGCACCAGCAAGCCCCTCGACCTCAATCTGCGTCAATTGCTCCTGAGCTTTTTTCATATTTTCCTGCATTGCCTGCGCCTGCTTCATCAGGCCTGCCAAGCCGCCCTTCATCATATTCGTAGCTCCATTAGGTGATAGGTTTAATTGACGACTGTACTACCGATGCACCCAGAGACTCAATCGCATCGTTTATAAATGCATCGTTTGCAATCGCAGACACCGCCCTATCATGCCTCTGTTGACGCTGCAAGCCAATGCTCTCGGCAGGCGTGCTCGCCTCATTCATTCCCATTTCAATGCGCAACTGCATAGGACGGCCGAAATGCTCAGTAAGCGCCTGTTGCAAACGATCTGGACCGGGTTTCATTTGCAAGTGACCTAGAGCGGGCGGCAGCCGAAGCAAACAAAACTTTTCATCCAATTGTCTGAGCTCACAGTTTTGAGCAAGCTCCTTGGTCATCCCCGACAAAGGTAACGACATAACAATCTGATGCCAGCTTGGCGTTGATCCCGAAGCTGTAGTTTGAGCTACCTCCCCCGCGAGCGGCGAAGACAAAGCACTGGAATTTAATACAACCGTTTTCGCAGCCATACGCTGACCAGCACTCGAATTACCACGGATGGGGACAGTACCAATAAATTCAGAAACAAGACTTGGGGTAAATGTATGCAGGCGAAGCAAGGTCATGACAAAGCCCGAATACTCATCCGGTGCAATAGACAGCTCAACGCGACCGTTATTCGCGATTTGATAAGCCAACTGAATGAAATCCGGCGGGAATGCATTCGCCAGGACTAGCAATCGCTCTCTATCAGGTTCATCGTCTTCAACCGTAGGCGCAAACTGCAGCACCTGCAAGCGGGCCAAGAGCGCGCTAAGTTCCAGCAAGGCCGCCGAAAACGACAGGCTGCGCATACCCAGATCTGCTGCTATTTGCAGCAACGTTACGGCATCACGGTCTTTGAGCGCATCAAGAATTGCAAAAAGATAGTCAGAATCAACGGCCCCCAACATACTTCTAACCAAGCCCCCCTCAACTCGCCCCGCCCCATGTGCGATCGCCTGATCAAGCAAGGACAAAGCATCACGCATACTCCCCGAAGCTGAACGCGCAATTAGCCCGATAGCATGCATATCGAACGGAATCCCCTCAGTCTGCAAAATCTGCCCTAGATGTGTGGTAATAGCTACCGCTGGCATCTGTTTTAAATTGAATTGCAAGCAACGAGATAAGACCGTTACTGGGATTTTCTGAGGATCAGTAGTTGCGAGAATAAACTTGACATGCTCCGGCGGCTCCTCGAGGGTCTTGAGCATCGCATTGAATGCCGAATTTGAGAGCATATGGACCTCATCGATCACATAGACCTTAAAGCGCCCCCTTGTCGGAGCGTACAGCGCATTTTCGAGCAATTGACGCATCTCATCGACGCGGGTATTGGTTGCAGCATCCACCTCAAGCAAATCGACGAATCGACCATTGTCAATTTCTTGGCACGCACTACATACACCACAAGGGGTTGCAGTTATGCCATTTTCACAATTCAGAGATTTAGCGAGAATTCGGGCAATGGTCGTTTTTCCGACACCTCTGGTACCGGTAAAAAGATAAGCGTGGTGTAAGCGCTGCTCAGTGAGTGCGTGTGTCAACGCACGAACAATATGCTCCTGCCCAACCAGCGTAGAAAAATTGCGCGGTCGCCACTTGCGCGCAAGAACCTGATAACTCATGCGCTACGCACCAATTTAAAAAATAAAAATGGCGAGCCTAACCCCCGGCACTTGTAGTAAATGGCTGTGGCTGCTTCCTTCCGGACCTGACCAGATTCACCACCTTACAATGCGGGGAGACCCGCCGTTGAGAATTTTAACACAGTAAAATAGCTCATTCCGTCCAGAAATGCGTATATTTTACGTTCCTTTCTCAAGCAAAAAGCCCGTTACTGATTAGTAACGGGCTTTTTTATGGGGAGTCTGGC
>DAOLIO010000013.1:0-26435 GCA_035328505.1 Azonexus sp. | reverse complement strand
CTGTCGCCGGTGACGACCTCCATCCCGGGTTCGTAATAGATCACACCGTGGCCATGTCGCGTAACGACAACGCCCGGGTCAGCATAAAGCAGCGCGCCCGTCCGCGGTGCCGAACCAGCCAGACTCAGTGGTCCGATGTTGAGCGACACACCCGCGCAGCCGGCGAAGCACACCATTGCAAGCAGCGCGAATGACATTCTGACGGCGCATACATTCCAGTTACGTTGCAGCATGAGACCACCTCTTTTCCAGTGCTGCCAGCACCCACCAGGTAACCGTGAAGGCAGCAATATGATAAAGACTGTCGACCAGCAGCCCGAACCTGGCGTAGAGCAAGACGGTGATGCCCACGTAGGCAACGACGGTCAGCGGCAGGACAGCAATGTCGGGGCGCCGGGATTTGCCGACCCGCCACAGGCGATAGGCGATGGCGAGCAGCACCATCAATAACGAGAGCAGCCACTGGGCGAGGAACCCAACGGGCCTCACGATGGCATGAGTCAGCAAGGCATTGACCGTATCGGCCTGGAACTCGAAGCCATAGCGCAAAGGCCCCGCGCGATCGAGCCGCGTTTGGAGGACATCCAGCGGGTGCGTGACACCAACCAGGACAATCTTGCCACGCCAACTGCCGGGCGCAGGCGGCTCGGCCAGCAACCTGTCAGCATCGATCCGGCGCACCGGGTCCCGCCAACGCTCCCGATGCGATACCGGAAAGATCAGGCGCGCTATATCCGCACCCGGTGGGCGCGCCGGACAATCGCGATCGCTCCGGGTGGCCACTTCACGCAGCGAAAACGGAACGTTGGACGCACTGCCGGCACCGCGCACCAGCAAGCTGAGGTCACTGCTCGGGATCGGCGCCATACTGGAAACGTCGGCGACGGCGTGCAGCGGATACGATCCGTAGAGGCGACTGCCAATGCTCATGGCCAGCGTACCGAGTACCGCGTTATCAAGTTTCTGGCCGATACAGGTCAGGCCCAGTCGGGCTCCCGCTTCAGTCAGTCCAGGCAAGGCCACCGGATCGCCCCCGGGGGTCAGCGCCTTGAAACCAAAGACGACACGCGTGCCATTCTGACGCGCCGCCCGCACGGCGCCGATGAGATCGGCATCGTGACTGCTCGCCTGTTCGGTCGTGATATCAAAGGCAATGGCATCAGCCTTGCGGGCGCTGGCAACAGCAATCAAGCGCGCATAGTCACTGCGGCGTGTGCTTGAAAGACGCGTCACCTCATCATCGCGTGGGGTAATCGCAACAAGCAGAAGGCGATCGGAAATAACCGGTTCGACGAGCACGTCGCCCAGCAACATGGTGAAACTAGCACTCCGCGTATCCAGCCCGAGCAGATCGAACAGGTTGATCCAGGCAAACGACAGCACCATCGCACAGACGACTGCGGCAACCCCGACGCCAGCCTTGCCAAGGCGCAAGACCTGCTTGAGACGGCGAACGAAATCAACCAGCCCGCCCCCTTCGAGCCCAGCGGCCAGTGCGGCAATATCGCGATCACGGGTGTCACGATGCAAAGTCTCGAACTGCAATCGTCCGAGCGCAGCGATGTCAGAGGGCAATTGCTCCGATCCGGGCAAGGTGGCGCCGTCGACGAGCACGGGGATCAACCGCTTTTTCTGGCGCAGCGCCTCAGCAATTTCCCAGCGGACAAAATCGTTGTCGCTACTCGCCTCGCGATCTGCCAGCGCCGTCAGCCACGCGGGGCCGATAACGACCAGCACGATGTCGTAGTCAGCCAGGCGTTCCGTCAGCAGCTTTTTCCAGTCATCGCCCGGGGCGATGTCCTGCAAGTCGAAAAAAACCTTGTTCCGGACAAACCACGTAGACAGCTGGTCATGGAGAATCTGGGCGGTCGCGGAACTATCCTCGCGCCGATAGCTGATAAAGATATTCGGCATAGTGCTTGGAAATTACGACGCGCCCGACCCGCTGACCGAGTATTCCCCGCCTATGGCACCCCGACCTTGCATGATTGTCATCAGCCGTCTCCCCTGTGTTATTCCAATTGGAACAGTGCAAGGCCGGCAAGTTCAGCCCGACTGAATGGCAATCTCGGGCACACCTCCCATGGCCTCAAAGTGAATCCCCATGAAAAAAGCCCCAACCGGATTTCCGGTGGGGCTTTTTTTGATTGCTACGGTCGACCGGAAAATTCGGCCGAAATCCGAAATTTACATCTCGACGGTTTCCGCGACTTCAACAAAGGAAGGAATCTTGTCGAAGTTCATGTAGCGGTACACTTCAGCCGACTTGGCATTCACCAGCTTGATCTGCTCCATGTATTCCGCGACGGTCACGATGCGGCCGGCCAGCGCGCACATGGCGGCCAGTTCGGCAGAACCGAGATAAACCTGGGTATCGATACCCAAGCGGTTCGGGAAGTTACGGGTGGAGGTAGAGATCGCAGTGGAACCCTTGCGGATCTGCGCCTGGTTACCCATGCACAGCGAGCAGCCCGGCATTTCCATGCGGGCGCCGGACTTGCCGAGAACGCCGTAATAGCCTTCTTCGGTCAGGATCAGTGCATCCATCTTGGTCGGCGGAGCGATCCACAGACGGGTCGGGATATCGGACTTGCCTTCGAGAACCTTGGCGGCAGCACGGAAGTGGCCGATGTTGGTCATGCAGGAACCGATGAAGACTTCGTCGATCTTGGCGCCGGCGACTTCGGACAGGACCTTGACGTCGTCCGGATCGTTCGGGCAGGCCAGGATCGGCTCGGTAACTTCGGCCAGGTCGATTTCGATAACCGCGGCGTACTGGGCGTTGTCATCCGGCTGCAGCAGGACGCCGTTGGCGATCCAGTCTTCCATGGCGGCGATACGACGCTTCAGGGTGCGGGCATCCTGATAGCCTTCGGCGATCATCCACTTCATCAGGGTGATGTTCGAGTTCATGTACTCGACCATCGGTTCCTTGTTCAGGCGAACCGAACAGGCAGCCGCGGAGCGCTCGGCAGCAGCGTCGGACAGTTCGAAGGCTTGTTCGACCTTCAGATCCGGCAGACCTTCGATTTCGAGAATGCGGCCGGAGAAGACGTTCTTCTTGCCCTTCTTCTCGACGGTCAGCAGGCCGGCCTTGATGGCGTACAACGGAATGGCATTGACCAAGTCGCGCAGGGTGATGCCGTCCTGCATTTTGCCCTTGAAGCGGACCAGCACGGATTCCGGCATGTCCAGCGGCATGACGCCGGTAGCAGCGGCAAAGGCAACCAGACCGGAACCCGCCGGGAACGAGATACCGATCGGGAAACGGGTGTGCGAGTCGCCGCCGGTACCCACGGTGTCCGGCAACAGCAGGCGGTTCAGCCAGGAGTGGATGACGCCGTCACCCGGACGCAGCGAAACGCCGCCACGGGTCGAGATGAACGACGGCAGTTCGCGATGGGTCTTGACGTCAACCAGCTTCGGATAGGCCGCCGTGTGGCAGAAGGACTGCATGACGAGATCGGCAGAGAAGCCGAGGCAGGCCAGGTCTTTCAGTTCGTCGCGGGTCATCGGGCCGGTGGTGTCCTGCGAACCGACGGTGGTCATCTTTGGCTCGCAGTAGGTGCCCGGCAGGATGCCGGCGACACCGCAGGCCTTGCCCACCATCTTCTGCGCCAGCGAGTAACCCTTGCCATCGTCAGCCGGATTCTGCGGCAGACGGAACAGGGTGCTTTGCGGCAGGCCGAGGAATTCACGAGCCTTGGTGGTCAGGCCGCGACCGATGATCAGGGGGATACGGCCACCAGCGCGGACTTCGTCAAGAATGACGAGGGTCTTGAGCTGGGACTCGGCGATCACGTTGCCGTTCTTGACGGCAGTCACCTTGCCGGAGTTGGCATCGACCTTCAGCTCGATCTCGTCACCCATGTCCATCTGGTCAGCGGCGATTTCAATCGGCAGTGCGCCGGCATCTTCCATGGTGTTGAAGAAGATCGGGGCGATCTTGGAACCGAGGCAGACACCGCCGAAACGCTTGTTCGGGACGAAAGGAATGTCTTCGCCGGTGAACCACAGCACGGAGTTGGTCGCAGACTTGCGGGAAGAACCGGTACCGACCACGTCACCAACGTAGGCGATCAGGTTGCCCTTGGCGGCCAGCTTCTCCAGTTGTTTGAGCGGGCCACGCGCACCTGGCTCATCCGCTTCGATGCCCGGACGCGGGTTCTTCAGCATCGCCAGTGCGTGCAGCGGAATGTCAGGACGCGACCAGGCATCCGGGGCCGGCGACAGGTCGTCGGTATTGGTTTCGCCGGTGACCTTGAAAACGGTCAGTTTCTGCGAAGCCGGAACTTCCGGACGCGACGTAAACCATTCGGCATCCGCCCAGGACTGCATGACAGCCTTGGCATTGGTGGCAGCCGTGACGTCGCTGGACTTGGCCAGTTCGGCGACATCATGGAAAAAGTCAAAAACCAGCAGGGTCTTCTTCAGGCCTTCGGCGGCAACCGTGCCGCAGGTGGCATCACCAAGCATGTCGATGAGCGGTTTGACGTTGTAGCCGCCGAGCATCGTGCCAAGCAGATGCGTGGCACTTTCTTTGGAAATCAGGGCACAGGCTTCTTCACCCTTGGCAACCTTGGCCAGGAATTCAGCCTTGACCTTGGCAGCGTCATCCACACCTGCCGGAACGCGGTAGGTGATCAGTTCAACCAGGGCGGCTTCTTCGCCGGCCGGTGGATTCTTCAGCAAGGCGACCAGTTCGGTGGTCTGTTGCTTGGACAGGGGCAGCGGGGGGATACCGAGGGCTGCACGCTCTGCTACGTGGGCGCGATAGGCTTCAAGCACGGCGACTTCCTTTCAAAAGGGTGGCTCTGAGAAACGAATATTCTACGACAACGGCGGCGGCCTGTTAGTTCGAAAAACAGTGGTCCACCACCGTGACTTGCGGGTCTTATATATTTTATATGTTAGAACACTCGTTGCGCCATACCGACGACGGCAATTCACAGCTGGGCCACGATCTGCCCATTTATTGAGCACAACCCCCAAAAACCTTGTGGCTCAATGCATTGCAGAGGTTGTCCCGTGTTTATCCACAGGCTTGTCCCGTTATTTCGGGGATAAATTTTCTTTGTTGCATATCCGCCAGCCGGAGCGCGAGAATTCCCCACGTGAAACGACGGCGCCTTACACCCAAGCGGTGCCGGAAATCAGGCTTTCGGCCACAGTATCATCTGCGTACAGCGAAATAGCGCAATTTTTCGGCCATTCGCTTCGTCGGTCACGACGGCATCCCAGACCTGCGTATTGCGCCCGAGATGCTGCGCGGTGGCGATGCAGGCGATACTGCCTTCCTTCACTGTCCCCAGATGGTTGCTTTTCAATTCGATGGTGGTGAAGGACTGCGCCCCTGCCGGAAGATGAGCAATCGTCGCGTAGCCGCAGGTGGTATCAGCCAGCGCGACAACGCTCGCTGCATGCAGGAAATCGTTCGGGGCAATGTGCAGCTTCTTTACCGGCATCCGACTCTTCATGGTTCCTGAACCCAGCTCAATCATTTCGATACCAAGGTAGCCGGGCAGATATTCCCCGCCCTGTTCATTGAGTGTGCTGATTGAAACTTCCTGGCGCAAATGGCTCATTGATCAACCTCCGTGATTATCGTTCTTAGGCAGTTGCCAGCTTGGGCATAACGGGTGCTTCGCGTATCGGCAAATTGACGATGGCGGCCATCAGGGCCAAGGCCATGTCGGCGTACCACATCCAGCCGAAATCGCCGAAGCGGCTGATCGTCAGCCCGCCCAGATAGGCGCCGAGAAAGCCGCCGATCTGGTGACTGAGCAGCGTCAGGCCAAATAGCGTCGCCAGGTAGCGAATACCGAACAGTTTGCCGACAATGGCTGCTGTTGGCGGCACGGTGGCCAGCCAGGTAAAGCCCAGACCAGCCGCAAACAGGTAAAAGGTCAGTTCGGTGCGAGGCGCCATCAAATACAAGGCAATCAGCACGGCACGCGAGGCATACATTGCGGCCAGCACGTATTTGCTGCGGTATTTCGCAACACAGGAGCCGGCATACAGACTGCCGAAAATATTGGCCAGCCCGATGATGGCCAGCGACCAACTGGCAACCGCGGGCGGCAGCCCGCACAGATTGACTTCGCCCGGCAGATGCGTGACCAGGAAGGCAATGTGGAAACCGCAGGTAAAAAACCCGGCGTGCAACAGGAGATAGCTACGATCCGTCATGGCCTCACCAATGGCCCGCTTCAGCCCGCCCTCTTCATGGACGTGATGAACCTGCCCGTCAACCGGCCGGGTCAGTTTGCCGACCAGCGGCAAGGCAGCCAGCGTCATCACGGCCATTGCCCACATCGCCCCCATCCAGCCCATGCCCTGGATCAGCTTTTGGAGTATCGGTGCAAAAACAAACTGCCCGAACGAACCGCCGGCATTGATCACCCCGGAGGCCGCACCACGGGATTCCAGCGGCAGACGCTGCGCGGCGGCGCCAATCAGTACCGAGAAACTCCCTATCCCGGAACCGATGGCCGAGAGCAGGCCCAGCGAAATCATCAGCCCGAAACCGCTCGTCACGAACGGTGTAATCGCCGAACCCAGCGCCAGAATGAGCAAGCCGCCGATCAGCACAGCGCGTGCGCCGTAGCGATCGGCCACCGCACCAGCCACCGGCTGGATGGCGCCCCAGGTAAACTGCCCGATGGCCAGCGCCAGGCTGATGCTGGCAATGCCCATGCCGGTCGTGGCCTCGATTGGCCCGATGAACAGGCCCAGTGACTGGCGGGAACCCATCGTCACCATCATGATGCCGGCGGCGGCCAACGTAACGATCAGAACATCGGGGCGACTCAGGGAGCGCAACATGACTATTTCCTGCAATTTGTTATTGTGGTGAAACTATACCTAGCAAAATCATTGGCAAAAAGCCGATAATTCTCGCCATAACGTCAACGGATCATTGACAGAATGCAATGGCTCACCAGTTGGGAAAGCTTCGTCAAAGTCGTGGAAACTGGCAGCATGGCCGCTGCAGCACGTCGGCTGGACTGTACCCGGGCGCAGATCAGCAAGCAAATCGGCGATCTTGAGCGCGCCTTCGGCGTCCGCCTGTTCGAACGATCCACCCGCAAAATTAGCCTGACACCCGCCGGCGAGATTTTTCACCAGCACGCCCTGCGTGCGCTGGACGCAATCCACAGCACCGAAGTCGCCGTTCGAAACATGGGCGACGCGCCCCACGGCGTTCTGCGCATCAGTGCCTCCATTACCTTCGGGCGCCTGTATATCGCACCGCTCCTACCGATCATTGTGGCCAAGTACCCGGAACTGAATTGCGAACTGGTGCTGACCGATCACCTGGTTGACCTGATCGAAGAAAATATCGACCTCGCCTTGCGTCTGACCAAGGCGCCTCCAGAGGATGCCGTCGCCCGAAAACTGGTGCACATGAAGCGCGTCATCTGCGCCACACCGGCCTATTTTGCTGCCCACGGCGAACCGCGGACGCCGCACGAACTGGCGCACCATTCCTGCTTCAGCTTATTGCAACTTAACGAAAGCCGGGTATGGCGACTGGTTGACAGGCAAGGCGAAGAAATCAGCGTGCCGGTCACCAGCAAGTTTCTCTTCAACGACATCGATTGCGTCATGAGCGCGGTATTGGCCGGGCACGGCATCGGCATGTTGCCAACCTACCTGTGCGGCCCGTCCCTGGCGCGCGGGGAACTGCACACCATTTTCGACGAGCTCGAACCACTCAGTAGCCTGGGCCGTTATCTCTATGCCTGCTATACGCCAAACCGGGTCCGCGTACCCAAAGTCCGGGTATTTCTTGAAGAACTGGAAAAGCTGTTCAGTCCGCAGCCTCCCTGGGAGCGTCCGGAGACAACGTAGGATGCATGGTGCAAGACAGCAGATTTCGTGGCGTCACCATCAATTCTCGCCATTGCCGCCCTGCGAAGATCATTTACCCAACCCGTTCAGACATTCAGTCACGCGGAGATCTCCGTGCATCGCCTGATCGGCGGCGGCCGATGATGACCGCGAAACACCTTTGTTCCGATGGCGCCACGCTCCGCCTGCTAACCCGTGTCCCCGCGTCATCGTTGCGATGACATTAGCCACAACTGACCATGATTAAAGATGGGATGGACGCACCATCGGACGGTATCGCTCGCCAATGGGTTTGGTGATCCAGGCTTGTTCGTGGGGATTAAACCTGCTTCAATCATCCGGCACGGCCATTGAGTTCTTGCTGCGGTCAACCGGAAATATCGGCAAAATTTGAAATCGGCTGCTGGCACTTTGACGGCAGTACTGCCCTCCCCGTAATGTCATGCTCAGGCCCAGCGGCATGGCGGTCGTTTTCTCGGGCCAAATTGGGCCAATTTGATGAGGAGTCTGTTTTGTCGATCACGGTGCTTGTACTTCCCGGCTTTGGCAATTCAGGGCCTCTGCACTGGCAGTCGCTCTGGCAAGCATCACGGCCGGATTTTGTCCGTGTCGACCAGCGCGATTGGGATAATCCAGTCTGCGCAGAGTGGGTGAGCGCCATCGAGGCCGCGGTGAAACGCGCAGGGCCGGAGGTGGTTCTGGTTGCCCATAGTCTCGCGTGTCTGGCCGTGGCGCACTGGGCGTCGACATCCCATTCGCCGATCCGGGGCGCATTGATGGTCGCGGTCCCTGATGCCGACGGACCCAACTTTCCCCAAGCAGCGATCGGCTTTTCTGAAACCCCGGCCACGCGGTTGTCCTTCCGATCCACCGTCGTGATCAGCGCCAATGACCCCTATGGCTCACCCACGCACGCCGAACAGCTTGCTAATGCCTGGGGCAGCGAGATCGTTCATATTGGCCGTTGCGGTCACATTAACGCAAGCAGCGGCCTCGGTGACTGGCCAGCGGGTTATGCGCTGCTCGAACAATTGCTGGGTGAACACGGGGCGCAACATCACCGTGCGGCACCATAATTCATTCCGACGCAAGGCAAAACCTGCCATGCCGGCCAACCGCCCTGCTCCGCCTGATTCGTCCGCACTCCTCTGGCACCGACTGCTCGTGCTGCTGGTCAGCGCGCTGTTCGCGGTTGCCGCCTGGTACATGATTTCGCTGGGAGAAATTGGATTGACGACCGGGAAATATCATTCCCGCAGGCTCGTTGCGATGTTCGACGGTCGTGATGCCTGGTTTTTTTCGCTGCTGCCGTTGTCGATGAGTATTTTGTTCTACCTCCAGTTTTGCAAAATGAACAAGTCTTCGCTGGCAATCCGGGCAGCGGGGACGTGTCTGATTGCACTGCCACCCATCGCCTATTACTTTCATCTTCCAATGTGAGCCCGGTCCCCATGGGCATCAAGAGACTGTTCGGGTCTGCAGCACCGCTGATTTAATTGGCATAGTCTTTTTTTGAATTTTCAGCATTTTTCCCGGTCGACCGTACCAAGCTGACGTGCCCTCAACGGATGTCGTCACGCGCTTGTCTCGTGTCGTCCTTGAACCTTTTCAGCTGCCAGGAGTTACCGCCATGAAACTCGCCAAAACATTACTGACTGTCGCACTCGTCACCCTCACGACCTGCGCAAACGCTGTCGATGGCATGGTCAGCCTGAAAAGTCCGCATGCTGCCAGGGAAACGATGGACAGGTTCGAAAGCTTGGTCAAGGCGCGCGGCTTGACTGTCTTCATTCGGATCGATCACGCAGCAGGGGCGGCAAAAATCGGGAAGCTTTTACGACCGACTGAGGTATTGATTTTCGGCAATCCGCAGGGCGGCACGCCGCTGATGGAATGCGCACAAACCAGCGGCATCGACCTGCCGCTCAAAGCACTGGTGTGGGAGGATGCCTCGGCCCAGATCTGGCTGGGTTACAACGATCCGTCCTATCTGGCGCAGCGCCATGCGGCGGGCGACTGTCCGGTTGTGGCGAATCTGCGCAAGACGCTGTCCGGTCTGGCCGAGGCCGCCGTTGCGAAATGATCGCGCAGCCAGTATTGCCGATTTACTCGCCGACGATGTCGGCGCCAGCCGGCGGGGTGAATTTGAAGAGCGAAGCCGGGAGTGTCGGGTTGCGTTCCAGCTTTGAGAAACGGATCAGCGTGGTCTGACCGAAGCTGTCGTGCATCTCCATGGCCTTGAGATCATTGCCGGCAAAGCCCAGTCGAACGGATTCAAATCCGCTGTCGCTGACCCTGGGCACCGCCTCTACCCAGACGAGCCCCTCGGATTCACCGGCTTCCTTCAGGGTAAAGTTCTTTTCCAGATCATTATTGCCCGAGAGCAGTGCAGCCGGCGACCCGCCTATGGCCTGCCCGGCTTTGCGGACGGTAACCTGTTGCAACTCAGGGTCGTGAATCCAGATTTTTTCGCCATCGCCAACAATAAGTTGGGGATAGGGCTTCTGGATTTCCCAGCGCAGTTTGCCAGGCCTTGAAATCGCGACGACACCGGCGGATTGTTGCGGCTTGCGACCACCTTTACCGATCACGGCCTGCGAAAAATCGGCCTTCAGCGTACGCGTGCTTTTCAGAAATTCGTGTAACTGATCAACGGCGCCAGCGTGGGCGAAGTGCGGGAAAAGCAGCGCGGAAAACGCGATTGCTACGGTCAACCGGAATTTTTGGGCGAATTTCATTATTTCAGCTTAACGCATCAATCCGTGGCGGGTTGTTTCAGGGTGTAACAAATTGCTGGAAATCGACTGGCGGGAATCACTCCACCGGCTTTTTCATAATCACTTCACGGCCGCCACGGCCATCCATGCCCGACACCAATCCTGCTTTTTCCATCGCTTCGATCAGCCGCGCGGAGCGGTTGTAACCAATACGCAGATGGCGCTGGACCAGGGAAATCGAGGCGCGCTGGTTCTTCAGCACAATATCCACCGCCTGATCGTACAGCGCGTCGCTTTCGGCATCATTACTGCTCTCGCCACCGTCGCCGGCCTCTTCATCGTCGCCGGCGGAACCGGTGAGGATATCTTCGATATATTCCGGCGCCCCTGTCGCCTTCAAGTGTTCAACGACACGATGGACTTCGTCGTCGGAGACGAAAGCACCATGGACACGGGTCGGATAGCCGGTACCCGGCGCCAGGTAGAGCATGTCGCCCTGGCCAAGCAGCGCTTCGGCGCCCATCTGGTCGAGGATGGTGCGTGAGTCGATCTTGCTCGACACCTGGAAGGACAGGCGGGTCGGAATGTTGGCCTTGATCAGGCCGGTGATCACGTCCACACTCGGGCGCTGGGTCGCCAGCACCAGGTGGATGCCGGATGCACGCGCCTTCTGGGCAAGGCGGGCGATCTGCTCTTCAACCTTCTTGCCGACGACCATCATCAGGTCGGCCAGCTCGTCGATGATGACCACAATGAAAGGCATGGTCTTGAGCGGCTCGGGCGTTTCCGGCGTCAACGTCAGCGGGTTCGGAATATGTTCCCCCCGCTTTTCGGCATCACGAATCTTGGTGTTGAGGCCGGCGATATTACGCACCCCCATGGCCGACATCAGTTTGTAGCGCTTTTCCATCTCGGTGACGCACCAGTGCAGCGCGTTCGCCGCCTGCTTCATGTCGGTGACCACAGGCGCCAGCAGGTGGGGAATGCCCTCATAGATGGACAGTTCCAGCATCTTCGGGTCGACCATGATCAGACGGACCTGATCCGGCTCGGCCTTGTAGAGCATGGAGAGAATCATGGCATTGACACCCACTGACTTGCCCGAACCTGTCGTGCCAGCCACCAGCAAATGCGGTGTCTTGGCCAGGTCGGCAACCACCGGCAGGCCGCCGATATCCTTGCCCAGACAGACGGTCAGCGGGCTGGTCATGTCGTTGTAGGGACGGCTGGAAATGATTTCCGACAACTTGACCATCTGGCGCTTGGGATTGGGCAGCTCCAGCGCCATGCACGATTTACCGGGCACGGTTTCAACGACTCGGATCGAGACCATGGCCAGGGCGCGTGCCAGGTCACGTGCCAGATTGACGATCTGGGCGCCCTTGACGCCGACTGCTGGCTCGATTTCATAGCGGGTAATGACCGGGCCGGGCATGGCAGCGAGTACCTTGACCTGCACCCCAAAGTCGGCCAGCTTGCGTTCGATCAGCCGGGACGTGTATTCCAGCGTTTCGGCACTGACCGTTTCCGTGACCGGTGGCGCCGGGTCGAGCAGGTGCAGCGGCGGCAATTGGCCGCCAACAATGGCCTCGGGGAACAAGGCGACCTGCTTCTCACGCTCAATGCGTGCTTCGGCCTTCTTCGAAACAGGCACTTCAGGCGGTGGCGTTTCGATAAAAATCGGCTCATGCAATTCAACGCGACGCTTTTCTTCCTCGACCACCACCTCGCGCTGTTGGGCCACCTCCTTGCCAATCTGCCGGTCACGCCATGCGTCAACGCGACCGTAGAAGAAGCTTAGCCCGCGTTCCAGCAGGACACCCAGCTGCTCGAAGGCCCACAGCCACGACATCCCGGAGAAAACGCTCCACCCGGCGGCCATGACCGCCAGCAACAGCAGGGTCGATCCCGTATAGCCAAATTGAGTCGCCAGGACGCGACCCGCTTCGATCCCGAGCAATCCCCCGGGTGCCAGCGGCAACGTCGCCTTGATCGAATAAAAACGCAGGGCTTCGAGGGCCGAACTGGCCACCAGCAGCAATGAAAATCCTGCCAGGGCAATGAACAGCGGATGCTGCCGATGCTCTTCCGGCGAATTGAATTTGCGGATACCCCACCAGACGAACATGCCAAGCAGCACGATCCACCACCAGGCTGAAAGACCGAAAAGGTAGAGCATCAGGTCGGCGATCCAGGCACCGGCACGGCCGGCCGGGTTTTGTGGCGAGCCAGCGCCGACAGCATGCGACCAGCCCGGATCGTCCTTGCGGAAACCCCACAAAGCCATGATCAGAAACAAGGCGACAGCCCCAACCCCCAGCCAGCGTGATTCCTGCAACAAGGCGCCGATTTTTTCCGGCAACGGGCTAGGCGTAGCCGCCCGATTGACCATCCGAGCCCCCACCGTCAGGCGACCCCGGGGATTACCAGAAGGTCATTCTCATAGCGAATGTAACCGCTCAGTTCCAGATCGCGCATGACCTTGCTGACCATTTCACGCGATGCACCAATCATTTTCGCCATATCCTGCTTTGATATCTTTTTCTTCACAATACGATTTCCGTCCACGATCTCCGACATATCCAGCAGGAGGCGGGCGACGCGGCCATAAACATCCAGCAAGGCCAGACTCTCGATCTTGCGGTCGGCTTCGCGCAGACGCAAGACAAGGATTTTCATCAGTTTCTGGACAACCTCAAAATTGTCCTGCAGGCATCGCTGCAGCGACTCCTTGTCGAGAAAGAGCAGCTCGCAGGGTTCCGCTGCGACCACATTGGCCGAGCGCGGACTGCCATCAATCATGCCCATTTCGCCAAAGAATTCACTCGGGCCCAGCCAGGCCAGAATGATCTCCCGACCCTCTTCATCGGTGTTGGTAACTTTCGCCCGCCCGCTGATCAGCACATACAGCGAATCTGTACTGTCTCCGGCACGCACGACAAATGCACCACGTTCAACACGCTTGCGCCCGGCAACTCTGGAGAGCTTTTCCAGCTCATGCTCATCCAGCCCGGAAAATAGAGGCACATTGCGCAAGACAACAAGGCTTAATCCGCAAGGGGCAGCTGACATAAATCAGTTTCCGTTCATATAGTTACGAAAATATTATAAACCGGTTTCCCAAATTTCATAGGAACTTCGAGAAAATTGCGGGCTCAGAGAACGCTATAATTTTCAAATCGACCACCCAAGAGGATGACCATGTCCCAGAATGTCCGCCATACGCCCCTCATTATCCTCGGCTCCGGCCCTGCAGGTTACACCGCTGCGGTTTATGCTGCACGCGCCAATCTCAAGCCGGTCATGATTACCGGTATGGCCCAGGGCGGCCAACTGATGACCACCACCGATGTCGACAATTGGCCCGCCGATGCCGACGGCGTGCAAGGCCCGGAACTGATGGCCCGCTTCGAGGCCCATGCCCGTCGCTTCGACACTGAAATCATTTTCGATCACATTCATACCGCCAAGCTGACCGAACGGCCCTTCACCCTGATCGGCGACACCGGCACTTATACCTGCGACGCGCTGATCATCGCCACTGGCGCCTCGGCCCAGTATCTGGGCATGCCCTCCGAAGAGGCCTTCATGGGCAAAGGCGTTTCCGCCTGCGCCACCTGTGACGGCTTCTTCTACCGCAACAAGCCTGTCGCCGTGGTAGGTGGCGGCAACACCGCGGTTGAGGAAGCACTGTACCTTGCCAATATTGCCAGCCACGTGACACTGATTCACCGCCGCGACAAATTCAAGGCCGAGAAAATCATGCAGGACAAGCTGTTCGAAAAGGAGCGCGCCGGCAAGATCACCATCCTTTACAACACGACACTGGATGAAGTGTTGGGTGACGACTCGGGCGTGACCGGCCTGCGTGTCAAGAACAAGCTGACCAGCGCAACACAGGATCTCGCCGTTCACGGTGTGTTCATTGCCATCGGTCACAAGCCGAATACCGACATCTTTGCCGGCCAGCTGGAGATGGACAACGGCTATCTCATCACCGAGGCCGGCCGCAGCGGCAATGCGACGCAAACCAGCATTGCGGGCGTTTTCGCCGCTGGCGACGTGCAGGACCAGATCTACAAACAGGCTTGCACTTCGGCTGGCACCGGTTGCATGGCGGCACTGGACGCCGAGCGCTTCCTCGATCAACTCGCCTGAATTTGATCGACCCGGAAGACCTCGCTGCCTTCCGCGCGGCAGTGGCAGACACCACGCCACTGCCGCCGACTAACCGTGTTCAGCTCAACAGAACAAAACCGGCACCCATCCCTCCGGCTTCCGCCAGCAAACCGGCGGCTGTTACCAAGAAAAGGCCTCGCGCTGATCCCCTGCCGGCCCACTGGAGCAATGGCAATGATGCGCCCACGCGGTTAACTAACCCCGAGCAGCTCGCTTTTCACGCTGCGATGGCTGGCGTTGAACGCCTTTCGCCGCCTAATCAGGTACAACATGGCAGGATCCCGCCCCCTGCTCGCCCACTTCAGCACATCGCTGACGAACGCGCGGCACTGCATGAAAGCCTGCATGGCCGCATCGAATTGCAAGACCGCTTGGAAGGCGGGGATGAGCCACAGTATTTGCATCAAGGGCTGGCGCAAAACATTTTGCGTGATCTGCGCCGCGGGCGCTGGGTCATTCAAGGTGAAATTGACCTGCACGGATTGAACCGCGACCAAGCCCGACACCGGCTTGCCGCCTTCCTGGCCGAATGCCTGCACCACGGCAAGCGCTGTATACGCGTAGTACATGGCAAGGGGCTACGCTCACCGCAAAAGACATCGATCCTGCGCCAACTGGTACGCGGCTGGTTGGCACAGCGCCAGGAGGTGTTGGCCTACTGCCAGGCAAAGCCGCCGGATGGCGGTGAAGGCGCACTGATTGTCCTGTTGCGCAATCAGAAATGACAAAGGGTAGCCTAGGCTACCCTTTTCATTTTTGGCTGTTTTTCCCGGTTGACCGCAGCAATACGGAAAAACGCCTATCCGGCCCAAGCGATCAAATGGCTGCTTCGTTGGTCTCACCGGTACGGATGCGGACCACCTGCTCGACCGCCATCACAAAGATTTTTCCGTCGCCGATCTTGCCAGTACGGGCTGCCTTGATGATCGCTTCAATGGCTGCATCGACCTGGTCGAGTTGGACGACGACCTCGATCTTGATCTTGGGCAGGAAATCGACGACGTATTCAGCGCCACGGTACAGCTCGGTATGCCCCTTCTGACGCCCGAAGCCTTTGACTTCGGTGACGGTCAGACCGGCAATGCCGATTTCCGACAAGGCTTCACGGACTTCGTCGAGCTTGAACGGTTTGATAATGGCTTCAATTTTCTTCATGAGCTGGCTCCTCTTCTCTTCAGGTTCTTAAAATTCGTCTCGATATCGATTTGTAATAGGATACCGCCAATCCTTGCCAAAACCACGCGGCGTGATACGGATCCCGATCGGTGCCTGACGGCGCTTGTATTCAGCAATTCTCAATAGCCGTACAACGCGTCGAACGGCATCTTCCGGCAAGCCGGCTGCGATGATTTCGCGCGGACTACGGTCTTCTTCCATGTAAGCCCGAACAATGGCATCGAGCACTTCATAAGGCGGCAACGAATCCTGATCGGTCTGGTCCGGCTTCAGCTCAGCCGACGGGGGACGCACGATAATATTTTCCGGAATGACCAGCGGGCCATTGCCGCATAGCGTATTTCGATAACGCGAGAGGCGATAGACCAACGTTTTGTAAACATCCTTGATTACCGCGAAACCACCCGCCATGTCGCCATACAGCGTGCAATAGCCAACGGCCATTTCGGATTTGTTACCGGTCGTCAGCACCAGTGCGCCCGTCTTGTTGGACAAGGCCATCAGAATGTTCCCACGGATTCGCGCCTGAATATTCTCTTCAGTCGTATCGGCTGGCATGCCAGCGAACAAGGGATCAAGCATCGTGGCGTACACGTCCATCGCCGGCGCTATGGGAATTTCATCATAACGAACACCGAGCACGCGAATCATTTCGCGGGAATCATCCAGACTCATTTGCGCGGTGTACGGGGACGGCATCATCACCGCCCTTACCTTGTCCGCCCCCAGCGCATCGACTGCGACACACAGCGTCAGTGCGGAGTCTACGCCCCCGGACAGGCCGATAATCGCGCCCTTGAACCCTGTCTTGCCCAGGTAGTCGCGAACTCCCAGAACCAGCGCCTGATAGGCCTCTGCTTCGAGCGAAAGCTCCTCTGCCATGTGGTCGGAGCGCAAACTGCCCGCCACGAAATCGACAATACCCAATGCTTCTTCAAACGACGGCAAACGCATCCGGCATTCTTTCTGGGCATCAAGTGCAAACGAGGCACCATCAAATACCAGTTCATCCTGGCCGCCGACCAGATTGCAATAAATTGCCGGAATGCCGGTCGCATCGATTCTGTCGCCCAGGACCTGCATGCGTTGCTGGTGTTTTTCCAGATGGCAGGGTGATGCGTTGAGGACGAGCAATAATTCTGCGCCGGCTTTGTACGCCATCTCGGCGGCACCTTCTTCCCAAACATCGGCGCAGATATTGATGCCGCAGCGGACGCCACCCAAGGTGACGACACATGCTTCGGTGCCCGACTCAAAATACCGCTTCTCGTCAAACACCTCGTAATTCGGCAGACGAATCTTGCGGTAAACCGCTTTTTTCTGCCCGTTTTCAATAATGGTTGCGGCGTTGTAACAACGGCCATCGTGTTCATCAGGATGCCCGACGACGACCGCTATCCCTTCGACACGTGCCGCCAGATCATCTAGCGCCAGTTTGCAGGCCCGATAGAAATCAGGACGCAACAACAGGTCTTCGGGCGGATATCCACACAGGGCCAGCTCGGGTGTCAGCAGCACCTGCGCGCCGCGCGCTTTCGCGTCGGCGGCGCACTTCAGAATGCGTTCGACGTTGCCCGTCAGGTCACCGACGGTGGCGTTAAACTGGGCAACGGCGATACGCAACATCACAGCTTAGTAGTTCGGCTTGTCTTTCGCGTCGTTGAAACGCTGGACACCCGTCATGATTTCGTTCTTGGCGGCATCAATGCCTTCCCAGCCATTGACCTTGACCCATTTGCCCGGCTCGAGATCCTTGTAGTGTTCGAAGAAGTGGGAAATCTGCTTGCGCAGCAGTTCCGGCGTATCTTCGAAGGTCTTGACGTCCTTGTACAGCGGGGTCAGCTTGTCGACTGGCACGGCGAGCAGCTTGGCATCTTCACCACCTTCGTCGGTCATCGACAACTGACCGAGCGGGCGGCAACGGACAACAACCCCCGGCGGCAGCGGGAAGGGGCTGATCACCAGCACGTCGACCGGATCACCATCACCGGCAATGGTGTGCGGAATGTAGCCGTAGTTGCAGGGATAGTGCATGGAAGTCGACATGAAACGATCGACGAAAATCGCGCCGCTATCCTTGTCGACTTCGTACTTGACGGGGTCGGAATGCGCGGTAATTTCGATGATGACATTGAAATCGTCGGGAAGGGACTTGCCGGAAGGAACGTTGTTAAGAGCCATCGTTATCTCTCTGCAGTTAGGTTTTGGAACTTGTAATTATAACGTCGCGTTTGCGCTAATTTATCGCCAGGCAGCGAGAAACTCCTGCCAATGTGGGGCACCGATCTTCCCAAGTTGGCCTTTGACGAATTCGATTTCGGCATTTTCCTCGACACCAGTCAGCTCCCCGCGTAAACGACGGAAGCGGTTGTAGACCAGATAGGTATTGATTACATCGGTTTCGCAATAGTCACGGATCTCCGCGCATTTGCCTGCCTGCCAGGCTTCCCACACCTTGCCACCATCCATGCCGACTTTGCCGGGAAACCCGTATAGCTTGGCCAGATCATCGAGCGGCGCATTGGCACGCGCGTTATAGAGGGCCAGCAAGTCCATCAGGTCAAGATGGCGCATGTGGTAGCGGCTGATGTAATTGTTCCACTTGAAATCACGCGAATCCGCATAGTCCCCATCACCGAGATCCCAATAGCGTGGCGCACTGACGCCATGGAGCATGCCACGGTAGTGCAGCACTGGAAGATCAAAGCCGCTACCATTCCAAGACACGATTTGCGGCGTAAACTTTTCGATACCGTCGAAAAAGCGCTGGATGATTTCGCCTTCGCCATGATCCGGCTCCGATAGCGACCAAACCTTTAAACCTTCGCCAGTGCGCAGTACACAGGAGATCGTGACTACGCGCTGCAAGTGCAACTGCAGGAAATCGTTTCCAGTCTTGGCTCGCCGTTGCTGGAAGGCGAGTTCTGCCACTTCATCATCGGAAAGCCCATTCGGAAGATCGTTCAGGCGGCGCAATCCGGCAACATCGGGTATGGTCTCGATATCAAAAACCAGAACCGGTTTCATGCCGGGAAAACACCGGTCGACAGGTAGCGATCACCCCGATCACATATGATGCTGACAATCACCGCGTTCTCTAATGTTTGCGACAGACGCAAGGCGACAGCCAGCGCGCCACCTGAAGAAATACCGGCAAAAATCCCCTCTTCCATCGCCAGGCGACGCGTCATTGCTTCGGCCTCGGCCTGACTGACGTTCTCGACACGGTCAACCCGATTTTTATCGAATATCTTGGGGAGATAGGCTTCCGGCCATTTGCGGATGCCGGGAATCTGGCTTCCATCTTCTGGTTGGCAACCGATAATCTGGATCATCGGATTTTGCGTTTTCAGGAAGGCCGATGTACCCATGATAGTGCCCGTCGTACCCATGCTGGATACGAAATGCGTGATTTTCCCGTCAGTATCGCGCCAGATTTCCGGGCCGGTACCATCGAAGTGCGCCAGCGGATTATCCGGATTGCCGAACTGGTCAAGGATGATGCCCTTGCCTTCATTGCGCATCTTTTCGGCCACATCCCGGCACAATTCCATGCCGCCATCCCTGGGCGTCAACACCAGTTCGGCGCCATATGCACGCATGCTCTGGCGGCGTTCGATGCTCTGATTTTCAGGCATGACAAGAATCATTCGATAACCCTTGATCGCTGCCGCCATGGCCAACGCAATGCCTGTATTTCCGGAGGTTGCCTCAATCAGCGTGTCACCCGGCTTGATATCACCTCTTAGCTCAGCGTGCACAATCATCGACAAGGCCGGCCTGTCTTTTACCGAGCCGGCCGGATTGTTGCCTTCCAGCTTGGCAAGAATAACGTTGCCACGCCGGTCATTGTCAGCACCCGGAATCCTTACCAAGCGAACCAGCGGCGTATTTCCGACAAAATCCTGCAGGGTTTTATACATTGCGATGAAGCCACTCGATATATTGGGAAACGCCCTCCTCAACCGCGGCCATCGGTGCATCGTAACCGGCAGCACGCAGTTTGCTCAGATCAGCTTGCGTAAATGCCTGGTACTTGCCCTTCAGCGCCTCGGGGAAGGTGACGTATTCCAGCAAACCTTGTGCCCGCAATTGCTCGAGCGATAGTGAAACTTCGCTTTTGGCCGCCCTGCAGCCGTTGACCGCAGCAACCGCAACATCGTTGAAACTTTGCGCCCGGCCAGAACCAAGATTGAAAATACCTGATTTTTCGGGATGGTCGAGGAAGAACAGATTGACCTTGGCAACATCACGGACAAATACAAAGTCGCGCTGCTGCCCCCCATTCTCGTAGCCATGCGACCCCTCGAACAACTTGACCTTGCCGTCCGCACGGAACTGGTTGAAGTTGTGGAAGGCCACCGAAGCCATACGTCCTTTATGTGTTTCGCGCGGGCCATAGACGTTGAAATAACGGAAGCCAACAATCTGTGACGACGGATTCTGCGCCAACCGCTGGCGAACGATCTGATCAAACAGAAATTTGGAATAGCCGTAAACGTTGAGCGGGCCTTCGTACTGGCGCTCTTCCTTGAAGACATTGCTGGCGCCGTAGGTGGCGGCGCTGGAAGCGTAGAGAAACTGAACGTCCTGATCCAGACACCAGTCGAGCAAGATACTGGAGTAACGGAAATTGTTCTCCATCATGTATCGCCCGTCGGTTTCCATCGTATCTGAACAGGCCCCCTCATGAAAAATGGCGTCTATCTCACCATCAAAATGCCCTGTCTGGATGCGATCGATAAAATCATTCTTGTCGATGTAATCGACAATATCGCAATCGATCAGGTTCCTGAACTTGTCAGCCTTGGTCAGGTTGTCGACGGCGATGATTTTGGTCACACGGCGCTCATTCAACGCCTTGACGATGTTGGAACCGATAAAACCGGCGGCACCGGTAACGATGGTATACATAGCTTTTCCTTACAGTGCGGCAGCGAGCTCTTCGCGGCTAACGACAGCGGTACCGAGTTTACCGACGACAATGCCGGCAGCAATATTGGCTACCCGAATGGCTTCCGCCCAATCGGCGCCGGCAGCGATCATCACCGCCAAGGTCGCAATGACGGTATCTCCAGCCCCGGAAACATCAAAAACCTCGCGCGCCTGCGCTGCCTGGTGATGAATTTCATCTGCAAACAGGGTCATCCCCTCTTCGCTGCGGGTCACCAGCAAAGCTTCAAGTCCAAGCTCGCCGCGCAGTTTGCGCGCCTTGGCGGCAAGCTCTTCATCCGATGACCAGCGACCGACCACTTCCTTCAATTCAGAGCGGTTCGGTGTGATCACCGTCGCACCGGCATACTTCCCCCACTCGTCACCCTTGGGATCGACCAGAACCGGCTTGTCCTGGGCGCGGGCAATCCGAATCATCTCGGCAATGTGCGTCAGCCCGCCTTTGCCATAGTCAGAGAGAACGATGACATCGGACTGGGAAACACGGCTCTCGAAATCTGCTAGCTTGGCCTGAAGGATTTCGTGCGATGGCGTAGTCTCGAAATCGATCCGCAGCAGCTGCTGCTGGCGACCGATGACGCGAAGTTTGACCGTGGTATCAATCTCACGGTCAACGTGCAAATTGGCATCAATTTGCCCTTCTTCCAGCAAGCGACCCAGGGTACGCCCCGCTTCATCGTCGCCGACCACCGATAGCAACGCCGACACAGCCCCCAGTGATGAGGCATTGCGAGCGACGTTGGCAGCGCCACCAAGGCGCTCTTCCATGCGCTGAACCTTGACCACCGGCACTGGCGCTTCCGGCGAAATTCGGCTCACTTCGCCAAACCAGTAGCGATCGAGCATCACGTCACCGACTACCAGGAGGCGAACCTCCGAAATCTTCTCGAGCATGCCGGTACTCATCATTTAGCGCCCAATAGCGAAGTATTCAATCCCGGCACCACGAACAAACTTGGGATCGTAAAGATTGCGGCCATCGAAAATCACCGGATTTTTCAGCGTGGCCTTGATGGCCTCGAAATCCGGGCTGCGGAACTCCTTCCACTCGGTCACGATGACCAGTGCATCGGCTTGATCGAGGGCGCCCATCGGGTTCTCAGCGTACCGCAGGCGCGGTTCATCGCCGAAAACACGCTGCGCCTCGTGCATGGCGACGGGGTCGTAGGCGCTTACCGTAGCCCCGGCATCAAACAGGTCAGCTATTAGTTCCCGACTGGCTGCTTCGCGCATGTCATCCGTATTGGGCTTGAAAGCCAGCCCCCAAAGGGCAAAGTGCTTGCCGTTGAGATCACCAAAACGCGTCTTGAGTTTGCGTGTCAGAACATGCTTTTGCGCATCGTTGGCTTCTTCGACAGCGGTCAGAACCTTGAGCGTCATGTCAGCATCGTCTTTGGCGGTTGCAATGAGCGCCTTGACGTCCTTGGGGAAGCATGACCCACCATAGCCACACCCCGGGTACAGGAAGTGATAGCCGATGCGGGGATCGGAGCCGATGCCCTGACGGACCATTTCAATGTCTGCACCGAGCACCTCAGCCAGATTGGCCAGCTCGTTCATAAAACTGATCCGCGTTGCCAGCATGGCATTGGCGGCATATTTGGTCAGTTCGGCACTCTTGATGTCGGTGATGATCAGCCGTTCATGGTTACGCTGGAAAGGTGCGTAGAGCGCACGCATCAGGTGAATCGCCCGCTCATCATCCGCACCGACCACAATGCGATCCGGGCGCATGAAGTCCTCGACGGCAGCACCTTCCTTGAGAAACTCCGGATTGGACACCACACTATACGGCGTGTTCACACCCCGTTTCGCGAGTTCGTCGGCAATGGCTGCAGTTACTTTGGCACCGGTACCAACTGGCACGGTACTCTTGTCGACCACCACCTTGTAGTCGGTCATCAGTCGGCCGATATTTCGTGCGGCCCCCAGCACATATTGCAGGTCGGCCGAGCCATCTTCATCCGGCGGCGTACCGACGGCAATGAACTGAACCGTGCCATGCTGTACGGCCTTCTCGACGTTCGTGGTGAAATGCAGGCGACCAGCAGCGACATTGCGGCGCACCATCTCTTGCAATCCGGGCTCGAAGATTGGTATCCCACCTTCTTCCAGAATCCGAATTTTCTCCGGATCAACGTCCAGACAGAGAACGTCATTCCCCACTTCTGCCAGACATGTTCCACTCACCAAACCGACGTAGCCAGTACCGACAACGGTAATTTTCATGAAGGTTCCTACAAGGATTGATCGAATTCTTCACTGCGGCGTGGCGGATAGGTTTCCCAGCCCCCACAGGCGGGACAGCGCCAGTAAAACTGGCGCGCCTTAAAGCCGCAATTATTACATCGATACCGTGACAGACGCTTGGTGTAGCCTTGAATGATGGTTTTGGCCAACTCAACGTCGGGCCTGACCTCTTGTGCCACCAACGGCAAACGTGCGCTCAACAATTTTTCAAGGCCAAGCAGGGTCGGATTTCGCTGCAATTCCGCACGAACGAGGCGATAAGCCGATTCGACACCTTCGCTTTCCAACACCAGTTGATAGACGACTTCCAGCAGGTCAAGGGATGGATATCGCTCAAGATATCCGCTCAACAAAGCAATACCTTGTGCTGGTCGCTCAATCTTGCGATAGGCCTCAAGCAGTCGTTGTGCCACCAGTGCGAGATAGGCTGGATCCTGCTGCTCTATGTGCTGCCAAGCTTCGATAGCTTCGGTGACGGCGCCCTCCTGCAACAACAAATCTCCCTGCAAAAGGCTGGCACGAACGCACTTGCGGTTTTCCTTCGTGGCAATATCCAAGTATTCACGCGCCGACTCTGGACGAGAACGCATGATTTCATTGGCTGCCAATTCACAGTAATACTCCGCAATCTCGCGACGAGACGCAACATCGGGCAATTCACGAGCGATCTCGATAGCCTTCAGCCATGCCTTCTCAACCTGATAGATCTCCAGCAGATTACGCTTGGCCTCTTCCTCAAAAGCCGTTCCCAAGAGTTTGTTGAAAATTTCTTCAGCCCGGTCGAGCAAGCCTGCCTTAAGGTAATCCTGCCCGAGTTCCGACAAAGCCTGCAATCGAACTTGTTCCTCAAGGTCCGGCAAGTCAATCAGATTCTGGTGCATTCGGATGGCACGCTCCGTCTCACCACGCCGCCGGAACAAATTACCAAGCGCAAAATGCAGCTCAACCGTCTGTGAATCAACCTTGGCAACTTCGAGAAATGAGTCAATCGCCTTATCGGGCTGTTCGTTGAGGAGAAAGTTCAAGCCTTGAAAATAGGAGCGAGGCAAGGCACGAGACTCATGCACGACCTGTTGCATGTCGATGCGAGCAGCAATCCAGCCAAGCGCAAAAAAGACTGGTATCAGCAGTAATTGCCAGTACTCGAATAGCTCGCTCATTCGATGTGAGGAACAACTTGCTTGCCTGAAACAGGAAGGAGGCTCTCCACGCGCTTCAAGCGCGAAATCTCATGGCGCTGGCGAAATATAACGCCCAGCAGGGAAAGCGCTCCAAGCACCACCCCCCCGACAAAGAACATTAACAGGGCCGTCACAAGCGATACCTGCCAGATCGCACCAGGAAAGAGGCGAAGATTTACCGGATCGGTATTTTGGGTAGAAAAAACTACCAGCAAAGCGAATATGGTTAGCCGAAAGGCCCAGGTCAAAGCTGTCATGACATTCAATAAAAAGGGCAGTGAAATAATTCACTGCCCTGAATCTACCACATTGGGCCAATCACGGCGTCAGATTGCCAGATCAACCCTTTCGCGCAATTCTTTTCCGGCCTTGAAGTGGGGAACCCACTTGGCCGGCACGCCAACCTTTTCCCCGGACTTGGGGTTGCGGCCAGTACGCGGTGGCCGGTAGTTGAGCGCAAAGCTGCCGAATCCGCGGATCTCAATGCGATCCCCTCGCACTAGTGCTTCGGACATCGCATCAAGAATCATCTTGACCGCAAAATCTGCATCTTTCGCCACAAGCTGAGGAAAACGCTCCGCCAGCCGGGCGATGAGCTCGGATTTGGTCATGCTTTTGCCTTATCAGCCTTGCTGGTTGAGCTTGGCCTTCAGAAGGGCACCCAGGTTGGTCGTACCGGAAGCAGCAGCGGAAGATTCAGCAGACAGCTTCTGCATGGCTTCGTGCTGCTCGGCATTGTCCTTGGCCTTGATGGAAAGGTTGATACCACGGGTCTTGCGATCTACGTTGATGATCATGGCTTCAACCGTGTCGCCCACCTTGAGGTGTTGCGACAGGTCGTCGATGCGATCACGCGAGAACTCGGAAGCACGCAGGTAACCTTCGTTCTCACCATCCAGCGTCAGCACGGCGCCGCGAGCGTCGACCGTCTTGACGGTGCAGTTCACGATGCTGTTCTTCTCGTGGGTAGCGATGAAGTTGGTGTACGGATCACCTTCCATCTGCTTGATGCCGAGGGAGATACGCTCCTTCTCGACGTCAATGCCGAGAACCAGCGCCTCAACTTCGTCACCCTTCTTGAAGTTGCGGATGGCTTCTTCGCCAGTCGCAGACCAAGACAGGTCGGACAGGTGAACCAGACCATCGATGCCACCCGGCAGACCGATGAAGATACCAAAGTCGGTGATCGACTTGATGGCGCCCTTAACCTTGTCACCCTTCTTGTGGTTCATCGCGAAGTCGTCCCACGGATTGGCTTGACACTGCTTCATGCCGAGGGAGATGCGACGACGCTCTTCGTCGATTTCGAGGATCATGACTTCGACTTCGTCGCCGAGCTGGACAACCTTGGACGGATGAACGTTCTTGTTGGTCCAGTCCATTTCGGAAACGTGAACCAGACCTTCGATGCCTTGTTCGATTTCAACGAATGAACCGTAGTCGGTCAGGTTGGTGACCTTGCCGAACAGACGGGTACCAGCCGGGTAGCGGCGGGCAATACCGACCCACGGATCGTCGCCCAGTTGCTTCATGCCCAGTGAGACGCGGTTCTTCTCAGCGTCGAACTTGAGGATCTTGGCGGTAACTTCGTCACCAACGTTGAGCACTTCGCTCGGGTGACGGACACGGCGCCAGGCCAGGTCGGTGATGTGCAGCAGGCCATCGATACCACCGAGGTCAACGAATGCACCGTAATCGGTGATGTTCTTGACGATACCCTTGACGGTCGTGCCTTCCTTGAGGTTCTCAAGGAGCTTTTCGCGATCTTTGTCAGCAGTGGCTTCGAGCACAGCGCGGCGTGACATCACGACGTTATTGCGCTTGCGATCCAACTTGATGACCTTGAACTCCATGGTCTTGCCTTCGTACGGCGTGGTGTCCTTGACCGGACGCATGTCGACGAGGGAGCCAGGCAGGAAGGCGCGAACACCGTTGGACATGACGGTCAAACCGCCCTTGACCTTGCCGGTGATGGTGCCAGTAACCAGGGAGTTGTTGTTCAGGGCCTCTTCCAGGAAGTTCCAGGCAGCGATGCGCTTGGCGCGATCGCGGGACAGGCGCGTGGCGCCATAGCCGTCTTCCAGCATCTCGATGGCAACCTGGACGAAATCGCCCACTGCCACTT
>DAOLIO010000012.1:0-26783 GCA_035328505.1 Azonexus sp. | reverse complement strand
GTCACCATGTCGGGCGCGGTGGCTATCAGGTCGGCAATACGTCCGGTTTCCGTGGCGTCACCCGTGGCGATCACCAGCCCGCAGCCCTGCCCGGCGACAATGGTGGTGCCGGCATAGGCCATGTTGAGCCGGTCGGCCAGCAGGGTATCGGCCGGCAGCGGGCCAGCCTGCTTGCACGCCGGTTGCGATTCGCCGGTGAGCATTGAGTCGTCGGTGAGCATCTCATGCTGCTGGATCAGGCGCAGGTCCGCCGGGATGCGATCTCCGGCGTTGAGCAGGACGATGTCGCCGGGAACCAGTTGAGCGGCATCCAGGTGTTTGCGATGGCCATCGCGGCGCACGGTCACCGGCGTGGCGACACTCCGCGCCAACGCAGCCAGCGCGCCTTCCGCCTTGGCTTCCTGCCAGTAGCCGATGATGGCGTTAACGATAACGACGCCGAATATCACGCTGGCATCGACCGTTTCCCCCAGCGCAACGGTGATCACGCCGGCGGCAATCAGGACGAGGACGAGCGGTTCGGTCAGTTGCGCGGCAAAACGTCGCCAAGCGGGCTTGCCGGGCATTTCGGTCAGGCGGTTCGGGCCATGTTTGGCCAGTCTGGCGGCTGCGTCGTCTCCGGTCAGACCGATGGCGCTATCAACGGACAGTCGTCGGGCGGCCGCTTCGGCGGAATCCGCGTGCCAGGCTATGTCCGGCGCGCCGTCAGCAGAAGAAATGGCAGGGTCAGGAAAGGCCATAAGCTAGCAACCAGTCGGGTCAGGCCGTTGAAATTCAGAAAGTGCCCCTGTCGCCAGACGGCCAGTGCGGCGGCCGAATAGGGGTTGTGCGGTGCCATGTTGACCAGCACTGTACCGGTAATCAGGGCCAGAACGGCGATCATCAAGCGCGGCGTGGCCGGCAAGGCGATGGCGATGGCGAGGATGAGGCTGCCCACGATCAGGCCAAGCTGGGCGCCCGGTGTCAGCCAGGCCAGGGCATCGGCGGGGCTGACCAGTATCGCTGCGGCGACGGTGGAGACGCTCAGGCAGAGCAGCAGGAACAGCGGCACGATTAGGTAGGCGGTGATCAGTTTGGCGCAGAGCATGCGAACGATCAGGCCGATGGCGACAATATTGAAGGCTGTAATGCTGGCCTCGATCATGACAAAACTCTCGGTGGCGAAGGGCATGGTGCCGGTCAACCCGAAAATCTGCCGCAAATCACCCGCACCAAAGAGCAGCGTTTCCGGGGATAGCGGCACGAGCAGCCACAGGCCCAGCAGGGTCAAGCCGAGCTCGGCATGTGGAATGGGGGCAATCAGCCGCTGTTCGAGGGAGGCGATCCTTGCGAAGACGCGCGGGCCAACGGATTGTGCCCACAGGGCACCGAGCAGCCCGCCCAGGCTGTTGCAGGCCAGATCAAGATTGGATGGAACGCGGGATGGCAGCCAGGTCTGAAGGCTTTCCATGCTGAAACTGACGCCGCCAGCGAGGAGTATCGCCAGAATCAGGCCGGTGAAGCGGCCGGGCAGGCTGCTCAGGGCCAGTGTCAAGAAAAAGCCCAGCGGCAGATAGACCGCGACATTGGCCATCAGGTCGAATACCGTCCAGTAACGCGGCCATCCGCCTTCGAGGAAGGCGAACGGTGAGACACCGGTATCGCGCCAGCCGGAAAACGGATGCAGGCTGGCGTAGACGACCAGCCCCGACCAGGCGAGCGCCAGGTAGCGGGAAAGCAGGATGGGGCCACGACCGTGATGAGCCATGGCTTCGATTTTAGGGGCTATCGTTCTGCCCGTCAGCCCTTATGTTTTGTGACATTGCCGACGACAAAAGGATTTTGCCCTAGGGGCGATGTCACAATGTCAAAGAAATTCGAGCGGGCATGCCGGCCCGGCGGGTTTTTTCATGCGTTGTGGCGATGTGGACGTTCGCCGACGTGGTGGGTTTCAGCCGCCGCCCGGTGATGCAATGCTTGATGAATGTCATGGTGCGGCATCGGATGTCCGACGCGTTGTGGTAGCAACGATCCGGCAATCATGCCGATGACGCTGACGCCCAGTCCGATCAGTTGCGGTGGAATGGCTTGGCCAATACCGACGAGTGCGTAGGCGTAATCGGACGTCCCCGAGGGCTGCCCCCCGACGCTGACCAGGCATTCGACCAGTATCCACGCTGACAGGCCGCCAAAAATGGCGGCCAAGGCGCCCTGCGTGGTCGCCCGCTTCCAGAACGCACCAAAAAACAAGGGTACGAAGGCGCCAGCCAGCGTGATCTTGTAGGCGTTTTCGACCATCTTGAAAATACTGGCATTCGAATACAGGGCAAAGCCGAGGACGATGCAGGCAAAACAAACGATGGAGAGACGCATCACTCTCAGAAATTGATGATCGCCCATCTGTGGGTAGAGACCGCGCACGATGTTTTCCGAAAAGGCCACTGAGGGGGCAAGTAGTGTTGCCGACGAACAGCTCATGATCGCCGACAGCACGGCACCGAAGAAAATCGCCTGCGCAAAGACAGGCGTGTGCTGGAGAACGAGCGTCGGCAGGACCAGTTGTGAGTCGGTCTCCATCAGGCCGGAAAATAATGCCGGGTCGATCAGTGTCGCCGAGTAGGCGATGAACATCGGCACGAAGGTGAAGCAGAAATAGATGGACGCGCCCAGAATGGAGCCCCAGAGGGCGATTTTCTGGCTCTTGGCTGAGGTAATGCGCTGAAAAACGTCTTGTTGCGGAATCGAACCCAGCATCATCGTGATCCAGGCACCGAGAAAGGTCAGCCATTGCCATGGGTCGGCGGTTGGGAAGAAATCGAGTTTACCGGCAGCGGATGCGTGCTCGATGACGGTTTCCACGCCACCGGCCGGGCCGGCAATGATCCAGGCGATGAACAGCATGCCGCCCATGATGACGCCCATCTGGACAAAGTCGAGGATCGCCACGGAGAGCATGCCACCAAAGGTTGTATAGGTGAGAACGATCGCAGCACCGAGAATCATGCCTGCGGTCTGGCTGATGCCCTCATTGGTGACGACGTTGAAGACCAGGCCCAGCGCCTTGATCTGGGCGGATACCCAGCCGAGATAAGAGGCAACGATGCACAGCGTGGTCAGCACTTCGACGCTGCGGTTGTAGCGCATCCGGAAATAGTCACCCAGCGTCAGGATGTTGAGCTTGTAAAGCTTTCGCGAGAAAAAGATGCCGGCAATGATCAGGCACATCGAGGAACCGAAAGGATCGGCGACCACGCCGCGCAGGCCTTCCTTGACGAAAGTGGCGGAGACCCCGAACACCGCTTCGGCGCCAAACCAGGTGGCAAACACGGTGGCGGTGACGACCGGCAGTGGCAGGTGGCGGCCAGCGACTGCGAAGTCCTTGGCGCTATGGACTCGGGTCGCAGCAAAGAGGCCGATTCCGATGGAAACAAGCAGGTAGAGAACAACAAACCAGATCAGCATGATCGTGTGATCAACGATGGGCAAAAATTTGAAAACGCGAAAATTATAAGGTGATTGGTCGTTTTCTCAGGCTCAAAACGGTGCGTCGCTGTGAAATTTCATGGTTGCTGCGGTCAACGGGTGAAAAAGGCTTAAATCCATCGCATGCAGTAGCAGTCGTTCGGCCCGTTCGGTGGCGGCACCGCCGTAGAGATCGTCGCCCAGAATCGGGTGGCCAAGCGACGCCATATGGACGCGAAGCTGATGTGAGCGACCAGTGATCGGCTCCAGTTCGACGCGTGTCGTCTTGGCCAGAAAATCGCGGCTGATGACACGATAACGGGTCTGTGAGGCCTTGCCCATTTCGAAATCGACCTTCTGTCGTGGGCGATTTGGCCAGTCGCAAATCAGCGGCAGATCCACTTCGCCAGTATCGTCTTCCATCAGTCCGTCGACGATGGCGACGTAGCGTTTGCCAATCTGGCGGTCGCGAAAGAAACGGGAAAGCTGTCGATGCATTTCCGCACCGCGGGCCAGAATCAGCAAGCCGGAGGTGGACATGTCGAGGCGATGGGCAATCAGCGCATCGGGAAACCGCGCCTGCACGCGCGAAGCCAGGCAGTCGTCCATGCCTGCCCCCCGGCCGGGGACGGACAGCAGCCCGGCAGGCTTGTCGACGACGATAATTTCGGTATCGGCATGGATCACCGTCAGGCCATGGTCCGGAGGTGGCAAATACGCACTCAAAATGGCGTGACCCGGATACTGCAATGGCTATCCCGAAATGCCGTAGTTTCGCGGGTCCATCCCGATCCGGGCGAAAACTGCGCGCAGATGCGCTGCTCGCTGGTGTTTCCGACCCACCAGTACCAAGGGGCTGGTTTGGCCGGCGCGTGCGAGGCCATCATAGTCAGAGCGAGGCCCGGCAATAGTTTCCTGAGCATTGTTTTATAAATCGAATCTGCTTGCAAAGCGGCCATGGTAATTGTACTGTATTTATACACAGTAGCAGTGGTGGCGGAGCGGACGGGAAATATACCTTGCCTGCACCATGAATTTGCTGAAATTGAGGCTTGCCCCAAGCATATCCCAGCCAGTCGGGTGATCAAACAAGCGCAGCAATTTCTATTCCATCTTCGGCCCCTGTGCCATAATCCAGTCAAATTTTAGAGGTATGCCCATGGACGACAACAAGGCAAAGGCGCTGGCAGCAGCGTTGCAACAGATTGAAAAGCAATTCGGCAAAGGCTCCATCATGAAGATGGGCGATGCCGAAATCGACGAAGGCATTCAGGTGGTTTCCACTGGTTCGCTTGGTCTGGACATTGCTCTTGGCGTTGGCGGTTTGCCACGTGGCCGCGTGGTTGAAATCTACGGTCCTGAATCCTCCGGCAAAACGACACTCTGTCTGCAAGTCGTTGCCGAAATGCAGAAACTGGGTGGTGTAGCTGCCTTTATCGATGCAGAACACGCGCTTGATCCGCAATACGCGCAGAAACTTGGCGTCAATGTGGGCGATTTGCTGATCTCACAACCGGATACCGGCGAGCAGGCCCTCGAAATCGCCGATATGCTCGTTCGCTCCGGCTCCGTCGACATTATTATTATCGACTCCGTTGCGGCCCTTACCCCTCGTGCGGAAATTGAAGGCGAAATGGGCGACCAGATGGTTGGCCTCCACGCCCGTCTGATGAGCCAAGCCTTGCGCAAGCTGACGGCCAACATTAAGAAGACCAACACACTGGTCATCTTCATTAATCAGATTCGCATGAAGATCGGCGTCATGTTCGGATCACCGGAAACCACGACCGGCGGCAATGCACTCAAGTTCTACGCCTCTGTTCGTCTCGACATCCGCCGTATTGGCGCGATCAAGAAGGGTGACGAAGTCATCGGCAGCGAAACCAAGGTCAAGGTCGTCAAGAACAAGGTTGCCCCACCCTTCCGTGAAGCGATTTTCGACATTCTCTACGGTGAGGGTATCTCTCGCCAGGGTGAAGTGGTCGAAATGGGCGTGGCGCACAAGTTGGTCGAAAAATCCGGTGCCTGGTACTCCTACAAGGGAGAAAAAATTGGCCAGGGCAAGGACAATTCCCGTGAATTCCTGAAGTCGCATCCTGAAATTGCTCAGGAGATTGAAGCGAAGATTCGTGAAGCCGCCAGCACTACCGTCATCAAGCCGACCAAGGCGGCCGCAGCGGATGCCTGACCTGCGCGTTCGAGCCCTGCAATTGCTCACCCGGCGTGATTACAGCCGGGCGGGCTTGCAGGCGAAGCTTGCGTCGTACGCGGATTCGCAAGAAGAACTGGTGGCGGTTCTAGATACCTTGCAAGCCGAGCGTCTGCTCTCGGATTGTCGTTATGCAACGCAGCGCGTGGTTGTCAGGGGCCGTCGTTACGGTGATGCCCGGTTGCGCCAGGAATTGCGCCAGCAGGGTGTTGGCGACGACGACATTGCCAGTGCTTTGCCTGAGGCTGGTGACGAAACTGAGCGTTGTCGGGTAATTTGGTCAAAAAAATTCGGTCGACCGCCAGCATCTGCCGAAGAACGTGCCAAACAGGTGCGTTTCCTGCAATATCGCGGTTTTTCCGGCGATGCGATTCGCCGGGTGATGTGCGGAGCAAATGAATGAACATGCCGATATCCAAACTCTCGGCGCATAACCTCAAGAAGCGTTACAAGGCAAGGACTGTCGTTGAGGATGTTTCCTTCGAGGTCAAATCAGGCGAGGTCGTCGGCTTGCTTGGCCCGAATGGTGCCGGCAAGACCACCTGTTTTTACATGATTGTAGGTCTGGTCGCTGCCGACGGCGGCGAAGTGTATATCGACGACAACAAATTGACCCATCTGCCCATGCATAGTCGGGCGCGGCTTGGCTTGTCCTATTTGCCGCAGGAAGCGTCTGTTTTTCGCAAGCTCAACGTTGAAGAAAACGTACGAGCCATTCTCGAGTTGCTTGATTTGCCGGAAGCGGAGCTGAATGACCGTCTCGAAGGCCTGCTCGGTGAACTGCACGTCAGTCACGTTCGTCACGTCAATGCTGCTGCCCTTTCCGGCGGCGAGCGTCGTCGGGTTGAAATCGCCCGTGCGCTGGCGACTAACCCGCGCTTTATCCTGCTTGATGAGCCCTTTGCCGGTGTTGATCCGATTGCGGTACTCGAAATCCAGAAAATCATCCGCTTCCTCAAGGAGCGTGGCATCGGTGTCCTGATCACCGACCACAATGTTCGTGAGACCCTCGGTATTTGTGATCATGCGTACATTATCAATGCTGGAAATGTACTGGCTGCTGGACGGCCGGATGAAATCGTTGATAATGAAAGCGTACGAAAGGTTTATCTCGGCGAGCACTTCAAGCTTTGACCGACATATAAGAACCGTCCACCACTGATGAAGCCGGCACTCCAGCTAAAACTCTCTCAACACCTTGCACTGACGCCTCAGCTGCAGCAATCGATCAAATTGCTACAGCTGTCGACGATCGAAATGCAGCAGGAAATCGAGCGTTATCTGCTTGAAAACCCGATGCTTGAGCGAGAGGATGAGCACGGGACTGAAACGTTTTCGAGCGCCCAGCAGTTTGATGCGCCTCAAACGACCGAAGGTGAGCGTGAGCAGCGCGTCGAACGTGAAGAGCGGGATGCTCGGGATGACCGGGAGCAGGATGTTCCGTCGGCGCCATCTGATGTTGACGACGACCGTTGGGCGGCTGATGCGGGTACTTTTACCGGCGCAGGCCGAGATGAAGACGACGATAGCGATTCGCAGGATATCCACGGTACAACAGTAAGCTTGCGTGACCATCTGGGTTGGCAACTGGGCATGACTCAAGTCTCAGAGCGCGACCGCAGTCTGGTTCGCTTTCTGATAGAAGCACTCGATGACGACGGATATCTATCAGCGTCGTTGCTTGAGTTGTGGGAAACGCTCCCCGCCGAATACGAAATTGAAATCGAAGAACTTGAAATCGCACTGCACCTGATCCAGAACTTTGATCCGGTCGGCATTGGTGCGCGCAATTTGCGGGAATGCTTGGCTTTGCAATTGAAGGCGCTACCAGCTGATGACGCAGACCGAGCCCTGGCATTGATCATTGTTGAAAAGCATCTTGAATTGCTGGCGGCGCGAGATTTCACCAAGATTCGGCGACTCACTGGTTGCGACGATGAGGCGCTCAAAGCAGCAAATGCAATCATCACCAGCCTTGATCCACGGCCAGCAGCACGTTTCGCCCAGATAGAAGCACGCTACATTACTCCAGATGTCATCGTAAAAAAGCTGAAGGGCAAGTGGACAGCGTATATCAATCCTGATGCCTATCCGCGCTTACGCATTAATCGCTTATATGCTGAAATTCTGGCCAAGCAGCGTCGCGGCAACGGCAACCTGTCGACCCAGTTGCAAGAAGCTCGCTGGCTGATAAAGAACGTCCAACAGCGTTTCGAAACTATCCACCGTGTCACGCAAGCGATTGTTGATCGTCAGCGCCAGTTTTTCGAGCATGGCGAAGTTGCAATGAGGCCGTTGGTCTTGCGTGAGATTGCCGATATTCTTGGCCTGCACGAGTCGACTGTTTCCCGGGTGACGAGTCAGAAATACATGGCGACGCCACGTGGCATTTTCGAATTGAAATATTTCTTTGGCAGCCATGTTTCCACCGATACTGGTGGAGCGTGCTCAGCCACCGCCATTCGTGCCCTGATCAAGCAGTTGATTGGAGCAGAGGATGGCAAGAAGCCCTTGTCGGATAGTCAATTATCCGAAATACTAGGCCAACAGGGAATCGTAGTTGCCCGACGGACGGTTGCAAAATACCGCGAGTCGCTCAACATCCCACCGGTCAATTTACGCAAGACCCTGTAGAGAGAGGAGAAAAAAGTGAATCTGCAGATTAGTGGTCACCATATCGAAGTTACCCCAGCACTTCGCGAATACGTCGAGAACAAGCTGGATCCCGTTATCCGTCATTTTGACAAGGTTACAGGTGTTAGCGTCGTTCTTTCCGTTGAGAAACTGAAGCAGAAAGCGGAAGTGACTGTCCATGTGCCAGGAAAGGATATGCACGTCGAAGAGTCCGGTGACGATCTCTATGCCGCCATTGATGCCATGTTTGACAAGCTGGACCGTCAGGTTCAGAAATACAAGCAAAAGGTCCAGAATCACCATCGTGGTGAAAAGCCCGGACTGCACGCCGTCGCTGAATAAGCGATGAACAGGCCGCAGCATAACGCTGCGGCCTTTGTTTTCATCACCTCTCTATGAATCCTTTAACCAATCTTCTTTCTGCTCAACAAGTCTTGCTCGATCTCGACGCCAGTAGTAAAAAGCGAGTTTTCGAGCAGGTCGGAATGCTTTTTGAGAACCACCTCGGACTTGCACGATCGATTATTTTCGATAGCCTTTTCGCGCGTGAAAAGCTGGGCTCAACTGGCCTAGGTCAGGGTGTGGCGATTCCCCATGGGCGAATCAAAGGCTTGAAACAGGCCGTTGGTGCATTCATGCGCTTGGCGACGCCGGTACCGTTTGATTCTCCGGATGGCCGTCCGGTCGATCTGCTGTTTATCTTGCTGGTCCCTGAACAGGCGACCGAACAACATTTGCAGATTCTTTCAGAATTGGCGCAGCATTTTTCAGACCGAGCATTCCGCGAGAAACTTCATTCAGCACCCGATCCGTCAGCTGTTGTAGCGCTGTTTCAAAGCTAATACTCCATCGTGCGCCACGTCAGTCTGGTTCAGCTCTATGAGGATAATCGAGAAAAGCTGCTGCTGAACTGGAACGTCGCACCTCATGTTGATCGCCGTGTCGAGATAAAAGGCTCCAATAACTACGGTGCCGATCTTGTTGGCCATATTAATATTATTCACCCCGAACGTTTGCAGGTGCTGGGACTCGCCGAGAATGAATGGGCGATGCGCATTGGTGAACGTCGTTTCGGGCAAATGTTCAGTGACTTGCTGGGTGCGTCTCCACCTGCGGTTATTGTGGCTGATGGGTTGACCCCTCCGCCAGCAGTTGCAGATATCTGCACCGAATCGGGTACCCCGCTGATTTTCTCCCCCAAGCCGTGCTCGGCAATTATCGATCAGTTGCGGATATATCTCTCGGCGCGCTTGGCCAATACGGTCAGTCTGCACGGTGTATTCATGGACGTACTGGGTATGGGCGTCCTTGTAACGGGTGATTCCGGAGTGGGTAAATCAGAGCTGGCACTTGAGCTGATTTCGCGTGGCCACGGTTTGGTGGCTGATGATGTGGTTGAAATGGCGCGGATTGCCCCGACGACGATCGAGGGACGATGTCCCGGTATGTTGCGCGATTTTCTCGAAGTACGAGGCCTTGGCCTGCTCAATATTCGGACAATTTTCGGCGAGACAGCATCGCGCCGAAAGATGAAACTAAAGTTGATTGTTCATTTGCAAAAGACATCAACCTCAGCAGATGCGCCTCGCTTGCCACTGGATGCCCAAACGCATGAAGTGCTTGGGGTTCCGATCCGCAAGGTGGTTATCCCGGTTGCTGCGGGTCGAAATCTTGCTGTCTTGCTTGAGGCGGCTGTAAGAAATACCATTTTGCAATTGCGAGGGATCGACAGCATGCAGGATTTCATGGATCGCCAGCATCGGACGATGCTTGACGATGACGCATGAATGCTTGATAGTGCCTTGGCGTATTTAACCTGACTTAAGGGGAGACATCCTGTGAAGAAAATGATTGCTCTGTTGCTTGTTGCATTTGCAGCTAACACCGCTTTTGCCGCCGATGATTGTGCGGCCAAGGCTGCCGAGAAGAAGTTGGCTGGTGCTGCAAAAAACAGCTTTATGAAAAAATGTACCCGCGATGCTGGTGCGGTTCCGGAAAATGCTGCTTGTGCCGCCACCGCCAAAGAGAAGAAATTGGCCGGCGCCGCAAAGAACAGTTTCATGAAGAAATGCTCTGCAGATTCGGCTGCGGCTGCAAAATAATTGGTCAGCTGAATCCAATCGGCCATCTTGTGATGGCCGATTTTCGTTTACAGATACTCGAACTCGGCAATATCCGCTAAGGGATCATTTCCGGAATTGCCAAAACTGATCTGGCCACGATTTTCGAGTTGAACTTCATGGCGACGGACCATGATTTCCTGACGACCGGAAAGCGTTACAAAGCAGCCGTTTGTGCTGGTGTCGACGAGAAAGAAGCCATCCGCTCTTCTTTCAATCCGCGCGTGTTGCCGGGAGGCCTTGCGGTCTATTACCAGCAATTTACATCCAAGGTCCCGTCCAATGGTGAGTACGGGAGTCTTGTCATCAAGCAAGAAAGCCTTGCCGCGATGCCTTACGCATAAGCGATCTGCTGCTATCGGCGTACTTGAACCAAAGCTTGAGAGCAGTGATGAGGTTCCACCTTGATGGCTCGACCAACTGATCTGAAATAAGGCCAATTCTGAATTGTCTTCCAGAATGGTGCCCAGATTGGGCATTGGATCGGCAATGATGATTCCAGGTTGTGGCAATTCATCGAACAACAGTGAACTGCATAAAATCTGGTCACGGCGGGCGATCCCGGCGATGCGGGCGGCACTGGTAATTGGTGGCCCTGAAATCTTATCGCCGTCATCGGATACCATGCCGCAATGCAGGCCAATGCGGATGGTTAGCTTCAGACCTGAAACCGGTGGCAGATCCGCTATACGCTGCTGCATGTCAATGGCTGCCTGGCAGGCGTCTTCCGCGGCATCAAAAGCAGCAAGCAGTTCGTCGCCAACAACCTCTATCGTTCGACCTTTATAGCCGTCAATAGAGCGCTTCATTCGTTTAAGACAACGTTCGACAGCATGCATTGCCTCTTTGTCTCCGAGCCGCTCGAATAACGCGGTACTACCGGAGACATCGGCAAACATCACCATCAATTTGCGTTGCGTGGCACTCATTGGTTAGCGATTGTCCAAAACTGGTGTGGCCTTGAGAACGTGACGACGAGCTAGGCTTGATATTATGCCATCAGGTTCAATGGGATAGTGCCACTGATTGGCAGGTCAAGTCGGTCAAAAACAATATCTCCCTCATCAATCGGCGTGTCCAGTTTGAGCGCCCGAAAATTGAATAATTCACTATCAGCGAGGTGGGAGGGCACGATATTTTGCATGGCAGTCAACACCGACTCGGTTCGTCCGGGAAAGCGTTTGTCCCAGTCATGCATCATTTCCTTGATTTTCTGACGTTGCAGGTTGTCCTGAGAGCCACACAGGTTGCATGGAATGATCGGAAACTTCATGCCGCGAGCGAATTTAGCGATATCGGATTCTGCGCAATAGGCTAGTGGGCGAATCACGATGTGGGCTTTGTCATCGGTGACGAGCTTGGGCGGCATTGCCTTTAGCTTGCCACCAAAGAGCAGGTTCAGAAAAAGGGTATGGACCATGTCATCACGATGATGCCCAAGTGCGATTTTGTTGGCACCTAGTTCCTTGGCCGTACGGTAAATTATGCCGCGGCGCAGACGGGAGCATAGGGAGCAGGTGGTCTTGCCTTCGGGGATTTTTTCCTTGACAACGGAATATGTGTCGGCTTCCACAATCCGGTATTCGATACCGATGCTCTCAAAGTAGCGTGGCAAGATATCTGCCGGGAAACCCGGTTGTTTTTGATCGAGATTCATGGCGATCAAGCGAAATTTGATCGGCGCACGCTGTTGAAGTGCCATCAGCATGGTCAACAGTGTGTAGGAATCCTTGCCGCCGGAGAGGCAAACGAGTACGGTATCGCCATCTTCGATCATGTTGTAATCGATGATCGCTTTACCGGTCCGTCCTTCGAGATATTTGCGAAGCTTTTGCAGGGTGTTCGAGGTGGTCATGGCGCAGGGGAAATAGTGTTTTCCAGTAGGTTTCCCGAAAAGCGGGCTGCTACGGTCAACCGAGAAAAACATCAAGTTTACATGGTGCAGTAGAAATGCACCGCATATTTCGTCTAAAAATCAGTGGTTTCTACCCAAAGCCAGCAGCTTCTCCTGAAGCTCCTTGACCTTGATCGGCTTGGATAGATAGTCGTCCATACCTGCGGCCAGGCAAGCATCCCGGTCGTCCTGCATCGCGGCTGCCGTCATTGCAATAATTGGCGTACGGGGCAGATGCTGCGCGGCTTCACGGTTACGAATGTGCTTTGTTGCGTCTATCCCGCCCATGACGGGCATCTGCATGTCCATCAGTATCAAATCGAAAGATTGCGTGTTTAGCAGCTCAATTGCTTCCTGCCCATGGTGTGCCAATGTTGTCGTGTGGCCCCATTTTTCGAGCAGTCGAAGGGCCAATTTTTGATTGGTCGGATTATCTTCGACAAGCAGGATGTGCAGGCAGGGTTGGGCCTCGCGAAGCGAGTGCCGGGTCAGGAGGGGGGTATTGCCTGGCATTGGCTCCGCGGGGCTACGGTCGAATACGTGCGCCAATGCCGTTTGCAGTTCTTCCGACGAAATTGGCTTTGAGAAAAATCCGGCGATACCGGCTTCGTGGCATCGTTGTGCATCTCCCCGCAAAGCACCCGACGACAGCATCAGCATAGGCGGTAAATCGGGGTGCGCGGCACGCAGTTGATAGGCCAGCTCATAGCCATCCATTTCGGGCATTTGGGCATCGAGAAGGATGCAGTCGTATGCAAAATCAGTGTCCTGCATCAGCGCCATGGCCTCCCTTCCGGACGATACATCCTTGGCGACAAGTTTTAGCGATCCCAGCATCCGGCACAGAATGCGGCGATTGGTGGCGTTGTCGTCGACCACTAGGACGCGGCGCCCGGTGAGATCGACTTTGTTGCTTTCGGCAGGTAGTGAATGCTCGGCGATCTGCAGTTGGACCGAAAAATGGAAGGTGCTTCCCTTCCCTGCCTGGCTATGCAGCCATATCTTGCCGCCCATCAGTTCCACCAGTCGACGACAGATCGACAGACCCAGGCCCGTGCCTCCATACTTGCGTGTGGTCGATGTATCTTCCTGAGAGAAGGAGTCGAAGATGAGCTCCTGTTTGTCGGATGCGATCCCGATTCCGGTGTCACGGACCGAAAAATGAATGATCACATGTCCATCCTGCTGCTGGATCACCGCTGTATGAAGTGAAATTTCCCCTTGATGTGTAAATTTGATGGCGTTCCCGACCAAATTGATCAGAACCTGGCGGATCCGGCCGGGATCGCCTCGAACATGGTGAGGCACATCAGCAACTACTTCGCTCAGCAACTCGATACCTTTTTCGTGTGCTTTCAGCGCCATCGGTTTTAGGACGTCGGCGACGAGGCGATGCAAATCAAATGAAATGTTTTCTACGAGCAATTTCCCGGCTTCAATCTTCGAGAAATCGAGAATATCGTTGATGATGGTGAGCAGGGCATCAGCGGAAGACTTGGCAATACTCAGGTATTCCCGTTGTTCTGCGGTCAACTGGGTTTCCAGGGCTAAATCGGTCATGCCAATGACACCATTCATCGGCGTGCGGATTTCATGACTCATGTTGGCCAGAAAGTCGCTCTTGGCTCGGCTTGCTGCCTCGGCAGATTCTTTGGCGCGCAGGACTTCAATTTCTGCCCGCTTGCGTTCTGTAATATCAATGATGATGCCAAGCAGCCCCGAAATGCTGCCGTCACGCAGCGTCAGCACGGCTTTGCGATAGAGGGTGTCGTGTACGACGCCATCCCGGCTGTGCACTGCTGCTTCAAAGGACTGAGTACCCTTGCTGGCAAAGAGTTCAGCATCCTTGGTTGCATGGAACCCTGCGTCTTCTGGAGGAAGGAGATCATGCAGTGTACGACCGATGAAGGATTCACGACGGACCTGAAAAAACTGTTCAAACGCCCGGTTCAGGCGAATGTAGCGACCGTTGACATCCTTCAGGTACACCGGGATTGGAATGGCTTCGATCAACTCTTCGACCAGATGGAGTTGTTCCGAAAGCTGCGCTTCCATGCGCTTGCGGTCAGTGATATCAGTCCGAATGGCAATGTATCGTTCTACTGAGCCGGTGGTGTCCAGCAGCGGCACAATGGTGGCGTTTACCCAGTAGAGATTGCCGTTTCTCGCCCGATTACAGATTTCTCCGTGCCAGACCTGCCCAAGCGAAATCATGTGCCACATATCGCGAAATAGCTCGGACGGGTGTGTTCCCGAGTTGACGATGCGGTGATTGGCGCCGATCAGTTCCTCGCGTGAATAGCCGCTGATCTCGCAAAAGCGGTCATTGGCGTACAGGATGGTCCCTGCCGTATCGGTAATGCTGACGATCGCATGCTGATCCAGCGCAAATTTCTGATTTTCCAACTCTCGATGGCCATGCTCGCTTTCAAGGACGATCAAGGCAATTCGCTTGGAAAGTGCCGTAATGTCTTCCTCGGCAAGCGTATCAGCCTGCGCGCTAAGTTCGCGTTCTGGCATCAGGTTACGAACGGTTGTACGCAGCGATCGAAGGGCATTATCGCGCCCGGCAAGAGACAGTCGAAGCTTCTCATTGCTTTCTGAGAGCTCGGATGATGAAAGTTCCAAGCTGCGGGTGCGCAATTCGAGATCGCGCTCATATTGTTGATAGCTGGCATCCACTCTTGCCAGAAGGTCGCCCAACCCATTCAGTAAATCCTGCAAGGCGGGGTCAGCTGTCTTTGCCAACTGACTGGCTAATGCCAGAATGTCTGTCAACTCGGCTTCGCTTCCGATGCCGATACTGCGTTTGAGTTGGCGCAAGAGCGACTTTTGCATGGCCTGTTGCTTATCCCTCGCTCAGGCAAGTAATTGTCATCGTCTGATTGTGCAGTTTGCAGGATGCACCAGGCGTAAAAGGGCTGATTTCACCATAGGAATAGAAACCGGTTAGCACAGCATGGTGACCAAGTACGTCGCCAACAGCCTCAACCTCCTCGTCGACTCGTTCTCCCATGACCAGCTTGCGGCCAACGCAGCTGACCAGTATCGCCAGGCTCTCACCGGGTGCCTGAATCATGCTTGCGGCAGCTTCTGCAGCAGATTCTGCACCATTGACCAATTTGTCCGTGCTCGCATGCATCAAGCGCAAAAATCCATCGGGTATGATCTCGCCAGCCAACACCAAACTACCATTTTCCTCATCAATGCCAAGAATGGTCCGGATAATACCGAGCGCACTGTGGTCCTCGCCGAGCATTGAGAACGGAAATAGGAGGCCGGATGCAGGCAAGCCCTTCGCATGCTCTCCCAGATAGCGTCGATAGATGTCGAGGGCTGGTTCACCGTCCAGTTCGTACAGGATGTTGCCGGCGCACCGTGTTACTTTTCGGGTCGGGCCGAAAGGTTCCCAACCACCGAAGGAGCCATGTGCGAATTTCAGTCCAGTGCTGCACAAACCAACGGCGACCACCCGGTCGGTGCTTACCCCATCGCTGTCCAGCGTGAAGGTTTCCTTGAAGGCGCCGCCATCGCCGGCCAGTCCGCCGGTAATCGGAATGACCGAGCCAATGACGCTGGTCATACCATTGACCAGGGCGCTGCCATTGATTTTTACTCCGGGTCCAAACAGCAGTACTGCCTTCAGATCCTCCGTAGCCAGTTGCTGTCCGAGACGCTGTCCTGCTGCATACGAGTCATCCATACCGGCAAGGCGTGTGCTGCCCTGACACAGACGTGCTTCTGAAAAATTGATGGCGGTGATGGTACAGGTGCCATCATCAACGCCGCCCGCCGTAATTTCTCCAGCGGTGGAACAGCCTAACAATAGCGCCTTGGGGAATGCTTTGCTGAGTACTTCCTTCAAACCGGGTGGCGAAAAATGATCCAGGCTGCCGAAGACCAGAAGGAGGTCGGCGGAGTCTATGGGTAGTGTGGTCAGCGCAGCGGCCAGATCGGCAGGCTTGCGATTGATTATTTGGTTAACGCGCAAAGTGAGTCTCCTCTATTGGAGCAGAATGAGAAAATAGCATAGCCGGCCGTGAAATTATTGCCGTTCCATTAAAATTGATACTTTTTGAACTTGAGATGAACAATCTGCCGATTCCTGCTCCCGAAGCGCTGGCCCATAGCCAGTGTTTGCACCAAGCATTGATTGATGAAATTTCTGGTGCCGGGGGGTGGCTCTCGTTTGCCCGCTTTATGGAACAGTTGCTTTACGCGCCAGGGCTTGGCTACTACACGGCTGGGGCGAGGAAGTTTGGCGCAGCTGGCGATTTTGTCACTGCTCCTGAAATGACGGCCTTGTTTGGTCAGGCATTGGCTCGCCAGGCGGCACAGGTCATGGCTGCCTCGGCACCTGTCGTACTGGAGGTTGGTGCTGGCTCCGGGCGCTTGGCGGCGGACCTTTTGCTGACACTGGAACAGGCAGGGTCCTTGCCTGAGCGCTATTACATTCTTGATCTTTCAGCAGATTTGCGGCAACGCCAACAACAGACCATGGCGACGTCGGCCCCGCATCTGCTGAATCGTGTCGAGTGGCTGGATCGCCTGCCCGAAGCCTTCACCGGTGTCGTGATTGCCAATGAACTACTCGATGCCATGCCGGCACATGTTATTGCCTGGCGTGAAGATGCAATTTATGAACGAGGTGTATCTGTAGACGGAGCCGGAATTTTTACATGGAGTGAACGCCCGGCAAATGGCGCATTACTCGCTGCGGCTGACGAAATCGACAAACAATGCAGTCTGCCGCCGGGTTTTGAGAGCGAGATCAGTCTTGCGGCGCGATCTTGGGCAGCTGAATGGGGGCATCGCCTTACCAAGGGCGCCTTGTTGCTGATTGACTATGGTTTTCCGCGGCGCGAGTTCTATCATCAGCAACGCGGGCGAGGAACCTTGATGTGTCATTACCGGCACCATGCCCATCCAGATCCCTTCTTTTTGCCAGGCTTGCAGGATGTGACGGTGCACGTCGATTTCACCGCGATCATTGCCGCTGCCCACCCTGCCGGGCTGAACTTGCTGGGCTATACGAGCCAGGGACAATTTCTGCTTAACTGTGGCATTCTGGACAGGCTGCAGGAAATTCCTAATGGCACCCCTGAATACATACGGGCCGCGGGTGCTGTGGGCAAATTGTTGATGCCGCATGAGATGGGCGAGTTGTTCAAGGTCATCGCCATCGGACGTGGCATGGACGAAGCACTCTGTGGTTTCGCCAACGGCGATCAGAGCCACCGCTTATAGTTATTGGCGTTTGGCCAGTTCGCGGAATCGATTGGGTTGGCCCAGAACCAGTAATCCAAATGCATCCAGCAGTGCCTGGTCAACGTTCTGGGGGCGGATGCTGTAGATTGCACTGCCCAGCCGCTCCAGATTTCGTGTTTCCAGAGTGATCATTCCCTGAGCAAAATCGGCACGCCAGCGTGCGCTGACACTAATTTCGCTGCTGATTTCAAATTCTGCCCGCTCGACGTACTGGCGCTCGTTCTTGAATTCCTTGCAGGTGAACGGCAAGCCGAAGTTGAACAGCATGGCCCGGAAGCGATCAACCGATGGGCCATCACGCTCGACATGCAAGGCGCCTGAGCCACTCAGGTGATAGGAGAAGCTCACCAGTTCGACCAGGGCACCGGCGCTTTGGGTCTGCGTGCGGTAATCGGCAAAACCCTCCTGCCAGGTGAGCTGGTTCAACTCGAATTGCTCGATGAGCGGGTAATCACGGGGAACGTCCGGCTTGATGATGTTGAGTTGCTGAACAAACTCATGGAGATAGAAAAACAGATGTTTAAGCGATTGATCAATGGCCTCATTGATCGATGTCCGTTCGGCCAGGGCGCTATGAATTTCGCGTTGGCGTACCTCGGCACGCTGGCGCAATTGGTCAAGCAGGCTGCTGCTGATTTTCGGGGGGGCTTCCGTCTTGCTGGGCGGCGAATCCGGCTTTACTGCGCGATCTGGGGTATCGATTGCTTTGGCTGCTGGTTGCGCGGGGGCAATTTCCGGGAAAACCAGGGCTCTGTCGGTCATTCCTGCGCCCGAATTCGCCAGGTATTCGCGACGGGCACGGCGCTCGGCAGAGTCGAAGTCGAAAGCATCAATGTCTGCTATCAGGGAAGCTTCCAACGCCGCAACATCTTTGCCCGTGCCTGTCTTGCGTTCGCGTTTGGCTCGGATCGCTTCAAGAATGGCCGACAGTGGTCCTGTCTTTTCAGGGTTGCTCATTGATGTGGCAAATATGTGGACTACACTGGGCTAATAATGTGTCCGATTTGGAGGGAGCGCAAGATGGATATACTTTCCGTAGGCAGTTTGACCAGTGCGCTGACACAGGCGACAACGAGTGATGCGGTCAACACGCTGGTGCTGAGGAAGGCGATGGACATTCAGGCGCAGACGGCGCTGCAACTGTTGCAGGCGGTGCCCCAATTGCCGAGCAACCCGCCAAATCTGGGCAACACGATCGACATCAAGGCGTAAGTTCTTCCAGCCAGTCGCGCAAGGTGGCCGCTACCAGCGGCCATTCTTTTTCGTGGGTGACGGCGTGGCCCATGCCCCGAAAAATATGCGCATGCTGGCTGTAGGTGTTTGCGGTCGTCTGTACCAGGAAGGCCGGCACCAGAACGTCATCTTCGGCGCCGAGAATCAGCATCGGTGGCTTGTGCATGGAATAGAGGTTGGGCAGGCTGAACATGGACATGTCCCACAGCGCCCGATGCGATTCGGGCTGCATTCGGCTCAACCACGCGGCCAGCATCGTTTCATCGACTTCGCCGGCGAACAAGGTTTCGCGCAGCGTACCCGTGTCGGTGTATTTGCCGTCCATGATCTGGTTGATTTCCTGAAACAACTGCGGCTTGTTGAACATCAGGTGAAACTGTGAGGCGATCAGGCCCTGTGGTGGCACCGAACAAATCAGGGCAACGGCCGGCGCGTCGCGGTGTTCCAGATATTTCTGAACAACGAAGCCGCCCATGGAGTGCCCAAGCAGGATTGGCGGCTCACCCAGCCAGTCGACAATAGTTTTGATGTCATCGACGTAATCGGCAATCGAGTGCAAATTGATTTGCTCGCCGCCATCGCTCCCACCGTGGCCGCGTAACGACAATGCGTAACAAGGATAGCCCGCCTTGGCCAGAAAGGGCATGAAGGTTTCTGTCCACATCCAGGCACCGGCGAAGGCACCATGCACAAACAGCAGTGCCGGCTTTGCTGACTTTCGGGTGGGGAGGCACGAGTAGACTTCGAGTCCTTCGACGATCTGAGTTTTTAGCATGGGGCTCTGCTTAGGGTAAGGCGTGATTTAATGCGACTTTCACCCTGCGGTGCAAGGCAAAATGCTGAAGTGGATGTTGACGCTGGTTGTTGCGCTTTTTTTGTTGGGCATCGTCGGGCCCCATCTGGCGCGTTTTATTCGATTTGGTAAATTGCCGGGCGACTTTGCATTTCGCTTTCGCGGTCGAGCCTACTCTTTTCCCTTGGCGAGCACGATCATATTCTCATTGTTGCTGTGGTTGGTCTCCCGCGTCATTTAGCATGAGTTTGACGGCTCTGACCCGGGCCATGTGAATACGTTCAGGAATGTGTGATTTTTCGATGCAATCGGCCGCTATTTTGCCGGCGGCAATCGAGTTCGCGGCGGCGAGTGCGGTCAACAGGCGTTGAGGCGTCTCGTAAGGGCGGTTTTCCCAGCCGAGACGGCCGGTGTAGTCGCACAGGCAGGCATCGAGCAGCTGCTGGAAACGTTCCGGCCGACGCAGTGCGTCGGTTTTTTCAAATAGCGTGACGATGGTGGTCGCCTTGAGATCCGCAGCTCGGTGGATGTTGCCGTGATAGCGGGCCATCAACAGGGCAAGATCACGGCAATCGTTCGGCACGCGCAGTCGGGCGCACAATTTTTCCGTCAAGTCGACGCTACGTTCTTCATGCCCGATGTGGCGCGGCAGGATGTCGGCCGGCGTCGTGCCTTTGCCGAGGTCATGGGTCAAGGCGGCGAACCGTACCGGCAGGCTGAAACGACGGCGTGCCGATTGATCAATCACCATCATCGTATGAATGCCGGTATCGACCTCCGGATGATAATCCGCTCGTTGCGGCACGCCGAACAAGGCGTCCATTTCCGGTAACAGGCGGGCCAGCGCATCGCAGTCGCGCAAGACTTCCAGCATGCGTGATGGCTTGTCTTCCATCAGGCCTTTGGCCAACTCCTGCCAGACGCGTTCCGCGACAAGATGATCGACTTCTCCACTGCCCACCATCTGGCGCATCAGGGCGAGGGTTTCCGGAGCGACCGAAAAGTCATGAAAGCGCGCCGCGAAGCGTGCAATGCGCAGGATACGTACGGGATCTTCGGCAAAAGCCGGGCCGACGTGTCTTAGGATTTTGGCCGATAAATCCTGTTGACCGTGGAAGGGATCAATCAGCGTACCGTCGGCTGCCTTGGCCATCGCATTGATGGTCAGGTCGCGGCGGGCGAGGTCTTCCTCCAGCGTCACGTCGGGCGCCGCGTGAAAGGTGAACCCGTGATAGCCGTGTCCGCTCTTGCGCTCGGTTCGCGCGAGCGCGTATTCCTCGTGAGTTTGTGGGTGCAGAAAAACCGGGAAATCCTTGCCCACCGGACGAAAACCCTGATTCAGCAGGGCCTCCGGGGTGGCGCCGACGACGACGTAGTCTCGGTCGGCATTGAGCCGGCCGAGCAATTCATCACGGACGGCGCCGCCAACGATGAAAATCTGCACGGACAGCCTAGTGGCCGAGTTCGTAATTGGCCGGAGCAGATGAAAGCGCTGTATAGGCGCCACCAGCCAAGCGCGAACCGCAGCGATAGCCCGTGCTATCGCGAGGATGAGCAATAACGCTGGCGGTACAATGACAAGCTTTCATGTCCGGTAAATTGCGAAACAGGCCACTTTGCCTTAACGGCCGGCGCGGAAGCGGAAGCTGTCGAGCTTGCCCTTCGGCGTGTTGAGCGCAATATAGCTCGGTGCAATGGCTTCCAACGCTGTCGGACGCCAGTTGGCCGGCTGTTTGCTGCCGGGTTGGGCGACGCTGTCCTTTTCCATCGAGCGCAGATTGTCCGGCGACAGCATCGGGCTGGGCGCCAGCCACATCAGGCCAGCCTGCAGATAGGCCCAGCCTTCGGAGAGTGCAATGATAGTGGCGGTGCTGCCGCTCAGCGTTTTCGCGTAGTCAACCAGTTCGCGCAACGTGTAGGTCTTTGGGCCGACCAGTTCGTAGGCCTGGCCATAGGTGCTGACATCACTCAGGCACTCGACGAAGGCATCCGCGACATCGGCGGCCCACACCGGCTGGAAGCGGGCCTGGCCAAAACCGAGGGGGAAGACAGGGACTTTTTTCAGGATTTTGGCGAACATCGACAGGAAAGAATCGCCCAGACCGAAGATAACCGACGGACGGAAGACCGTGACATCCAGATCACCCTGGGCGGCGAGCACGAGTGCCTCACCATCGCCCTTGGAGCGCAGGTATTCGGACGGGCCATTGGTGTCGGCGTTCAGCGCACTCATGTGCACCAGACGGCGGACACCGGTTGCCTTGCAGGCAGCGATGATTTTCTTCGGCAGTTCGACGTGGGCCCGGGCAAAGTCGCGGCTATAAGGCAGCACGACGTCGCGGCTGTGCAGGATGCCGACCAGATTGATCACGGCATCGTGGCCATGCATCAATTCGGTCAAGGTCTGTTCGTAGTTGATATCGGCTTCAGGCATTTCGATACCCGGCTGAATGATCAGCGCCTTGTTACGCTCGCGTCGGCGCGTCGGAATGGTGACTTCAATACCGCGCTGCGACAGGCGATTGGCGATATAGGTACCGACGAAACCGCTACCCCCCAGCAGCAAGACCTTTTTGATGTCCATTTGGAACCCCGGAAACTATGTTCGAAAAACTTGAATTTTAAGGCAAATCGGCATCTTTGGGCGCATCGGAAGTACGAGCCCCGACCACACCGAGACGCGCTTTGAGCGAATCTGCCTTGCCGTTGAAAATCGCTGAATAATAAACCGCATTGCTCATGACCTTTTTGACGTAATCGCGCGTCTCGCTGAAGGGGATTGTCTCTGCGTAAATGGCGCCCTCCAGCGGGCGGTCAGCGCGCCATTTCTTGGCGCGGCCGGGACCGGCGTTGTAGGCCGCGGATGCGAGTACCGGGTGATTGTCGAGGTTTTCCATGACCAAACGCATGTAGCTGGTGCCCAGCAGCACGTTGGTCTGGGTGTCATGCACCTGACCCTGGCTGAAGTCGCGCAGACCGATTTTCCGGGCAACCCATTTGGCGGTGGCGGGCATCAATTGCATCAGTCCCGAGGCGCCAACGTTGGATTTGGCCGACGTAATGAATCGGCTTTCCTGGCGCATCAGGCCGTAAACCCACGCGTCATCCAGTGACTGGTTCTGGGCGGCGGGACGGACTTGCTCGCCATAGGGCGCAAGAAAGCGCAACGAATAGTCGTGCTCATGTTTGGTCTTGTCAGCCGTATTGATGGCGCGATCCCAAATCTGGTTGCGCTTGGCCAGATTGGCGGCAGCCAGCAATTCGCGGTCATCCATGCCGCGCAGCGACCAGTTCCATTCCTTGACGCCTTCGGTGCGCAGATCGAGGCGGAAAAAAGCCAGGGCGCGGCGGATGGCCGGGTTGTCCTGAGCGGCTTTTAGTTCTTCAGGTGTCGTGGCCTTGGCCTTGGGCGGTGGCAAAACCTTGCGATCCAGTTCTTCGTCCGCAAGATTGCCGTAGAAGTTGGGCTGGCCGGCAATTTTCTCGAACAGGGCATCGGCCTCGGTGGTCCGGCCGCCAGCCTTTAGCGCCCGGCCCAGCCAGTAGGTCCATTCGGGCAGCGCCGCCTGGGTCGGGGGCATGGCCTGGATGGTGTCACGAACAACGCCCCACTCCTGCGCCCGCAGGGCGGAACGGACTTTCCACTGAAAACCTTCATCCGACAACGGGGCCTTGCCGGCGTTGGCGTACCAGCCCACACTTTCCGTCATGTGCTTCTTGGCACCCTGCAGGGCAATCTGGCTCCAGGCCCATTGGCGTTCGGAATCCTGCAATTTGCCTTTGATCTTTTCCAGCTCGTCGGCGGCTATGCGCGGGTCGTTGCTGGCCAGGCGCTGGATGGCAATGGCGGCGAGTTCGCGCCCTGCCCGGCTGCTGTTCCAGCTGGCCGGCTGGCGGACAAGGTAGCCCATGGCGCTGCTGATTGCGCTGTCCAGCGCACGGCTGTCGGGTACCTGGCTTGCCGGCAGGTAATTCAGGGTTGTCTTGGCCGAACCCGGGCGGTTGGCTTCAAGTTGGCGGCGGGCGCGGGCCCATACTTCATCGGTCGTGATGCGCTGATTGGCGACCAGCGTGTCCAGGATCGGGCGGCACGGCTCGGGCGGCTCCAGCATGGTCAGCCAGAGCTTTTCGGCCTCGGCGAGAACCGTCTGGTCATTGCGGGCGAGGTGGGCCTGCTGGCTGTAGCAGGTGACATCCGGTTCGGGGGAGAGCAGCTTGGGGAATTCGGCATCCACATCGGTCCACATCGCACGCTTGCCGAGCCAGCGAATCCAGTCGGCCCGCAGCTTTTCTGCGACATAACTCCCCTCGTTCCGCTGCAGGAAATCACGCATGTCGGCCGGATCGCCCTTGTCGATCCACATCCGCAGCCGGTAGCTCTCGGCATACGGGGCCAGTTCGTGATTGCCAAGCTGGCTAGTGGCGCGCTCCAGCTTGTTGAGATCGCCGGCCCGGAAGGCGTCGCGGGCGGCGAGAAACGCTGAATCATTGCTTTGTGCAAACAGGGTGGTCGACAGGAAGAGACCAACGAGGATGAGACGAAACTTCATGCTAGATTATTGCCATGGTTGAACCCGATGAGGATAACACGGCATGGCGTCGCACATTGCGCCGCGACATGGTGGCGAAGCGGTCAGCGCTTGGCGACGATAGGCACGCCAGTCTGTCGGCGGGCATTGTCGGACATCTGCTGGCAGCGCTGCCTGTGCCGCGGGTGGTCGCGTTTTGCTGGCCGATCAAGCATGAGCCGGATGTGCGGGCGGTCGTGGCGCATTGGGAAGCGCTCGGCGCACGGGCGGTATTGCCGGTGGTGGTCACCGAGGCATCACCGCTGGCATTTCGCCGGTGGACATCCGACACCCCGTTGGTGCCGGACCGTTACGGGATTCCGACGCCGGTCACGGGCGACTTCATGCAGCCTGACCTGATATTGCTGCCGCTCAACGGGTTTGATGCTGCCGGCTATCGGCTGGGCTATGGTGGCGGCTATTTTGACCGTACGCTGGCGGCGCTCTCCCCGCGCCCGCTGGTGGTGGGCGTTGGTTTTGAAGTCAATCGCCTGCCCAGCATTCGACCGGAAAGCCACGATCAGCGGCTGGACTGGATCGTGACCGAGGCCGGGGCGTTCAGGCCGGGCGCCTGAGCTGGAGAATCGCGTACACGTTCAGCAGTCCGGCCAGCATGGCCAGTGTTGCCTGGCGAAAATCGTAAAGCCCGGTTTGGGCCGCGAGGCTCAAGGTATAGCCATGGTGCAGCGCGAGCAGCATGGCGCCCAGGCTGAAGGCCAGCCACATGCGGCGGCGCGGTTTGGTCTGCCCAGGCAGGGCCCATGACTGGAGTGCGAGCACCCCCGCCAATGCGTGGCTGAGGGCCGCCACAAACAGAAAATAAATGCTCAGAAGATAGGGGCTCATGCGGCCTGACAGGCATTGCTGAAACGTTTCAGGGCTTCTTCCAGCGTACTGCGCGGGCAGCCGAAATTCAGGCGCAGCCAGCCGGGGGCGCCGAAATCGGCCCCGTCGGACAGGCCAAGGCCGTGCGCTTCGAAATGCGCGGCCGGGTTGGCCAGCCCCAATTCGCGCACATCGATCCAGGCCAGATAAGTGGCTTCGACAGATTTCATTTTTGCCCGTTTTTCCCGGTTGACCGCAGCAAAGACCGCATCGCGGTGGGTGCGCAGGGTTTCGATCAATTCGCGATGCCAGTCGGCACTGTCGCGGAAGGCCGCTTCGCAGGCCGCCAGCCCGAGCACGTTCACATGCGGCACGATGCCGTGCATGGCACGTTCGAAGCGGTGGCGCAGTTTGGGGTCGGCAATGACCGCGAAAGCGCAGCCGAGGCCCGGAATATTGAACGTCTTCGAGGGTGCCATCAGCGTAATGCTGCGCCTGGCGGCTTCTGGCGACAGGCTGGCAAACGGGATATGGCGCTTGTCGGCGTCCAGGACAAGCCCGCAGTGGATTTCGTCGGTGCAGACGATCAGGTCGTGTTCTTCTGCCAGCGCTGCTAGATCGAGCAGCTCTTCACGGTGCCAGCAGCGACCAACCGGGTTGTGCGGATGGCAGAGCAGAAACAGCCGGGTGTCTGCGGTCAACGCCGATGTCAGGGCATTTCGATCAAAATGCCAGCCATCGTCGGTGCACGCGAGCTCGGCCCGGTTCAGCTTGCGACCGGAAAAATGGGGCGCGGACAGAAAAGGCGGATAGATCGGCGTCGCCGTCAACACCGCGCCGTCGATGGCCCGGCAGGCGACGTTCAGGCCGGTGACCAGCCCCGGCAGCCAGACAATCCACTCTGGCTCAATACGCCAGCTGTATTCTGTTTCAAGGTGAGTGAGTACTGACTCAACGAGTGACGGCCATGGCCCGCCATAGCCGAAAACACCGTGCTCGATACGCTGGTGCAGGGCGGCGAGTACGGCCGGTGGCGCGGCAAAATCCATGTCCGCCACCCATAGCGGCAGGATGTCGCGACCGGCGTATTTGCGCCATTTGATCGAGTCGGAGCCACGCCGGTCGATGGGCGTATCGAAGGCGCTCAAACCGCCAGATGCTCGAACAGTACCGTCGACAAATAGCGCTCGCCGCAGGACGGAATGATGACCACTACCAGCTTGCCAGTGTTTTCCGGACGACGGGCTACCTCCAGCGCAGCCCAGGTGGCGGCGCCGGATGAAATGCCGACGAGCAGCCCCTCTTCCGTCGCCATGCGGCGTGCCATGTTGAGCGCATCGCCATTGGTGACGCGGATCACCTCGTCGTAAATGGCGGTGTTCAGCACGGCCGGCACGAAGCCGGCGCCAATGCCCTGAATCGGGTGCGGACCTTTCTGGCCACCGGAAAGCACCGGCGACGCATCGGGTTCAACCGCAACCATCCGGATTCTCGGGTTCTTCGCCTTCAGCGCCTCGCCCACGCCCGTGACCGTGCCGCCCGTGCCGACGCCAGCGACCACGATATCTACCTGGCCATCGGTGTCCCGCCAGATTTCCTCGGCGGTGGTCACCCGGTGCACGGCCGGATTGGCCGGGTTTTCAAACTGCTGCGGGATGAAATAGCGGGCATCAGCCTCGGCCAGCGCCTTCGCCTTGTTGATTGCGCCGCTCATGCCTTCCGGTCCCGGTGTCAGGATCAGTTCGGCGCCATAGGCCTTGAGCAGCAGCTTGCGTTCGCGGCTCATGGTTTCCGGCAT
>DAOLIO010000011.1:0-28216 GCA_035328505.1 Azonexus sp. | reverse complement strand
GTCGCCCTTGCGTTGGCCAAGGCTTTCCATGACGCCACCCTGGGTATCTTCTTCGACGTCAACCGTCAGCAACTCATACGGTTCGCATTCGACACCGTTGATGGTCTTCTTGACGACGCGCGGACGGCCAACAGCCAGTTCGTAGCCTTCGCGACGCATGTTTTCGAGCAGGATGCCGAGGTGCAGTTCGCCACGACCGGAAACGTCGAACACGTCACCGTTACCGGTGTCATGAACGCGCAGGGCCATATTCGTCAGCAGTTCCTTGTGCAGACGATCGCGAATCTGGCGACTGGTCACGAACTTGCCTTCAGTACCAGCCAGCGGGCTGGTATTGACCATGAATTGCATGGAGAGGGTCGGTTCGTCGATCTTCAGCAGCGGCAGCGATTCGGGCTGTTCCGGATCGGTCACGGTACAGCCCAGCACGAGGTCTTCAATACCGGTGATCTGGACGATGTCGCCCGCGTGGCCTTCTTCCAGCTCGATCTTGTTCAGGCCCTTGTAGCCGAACACCTGGCCAATCTTGGCCTTGATCGGGGTGCGCTCGTGTTCGGCGGCTTCTTCTTCGGTACCGAACATGACCAGCACGTTCTGACCGGTCTTGACCTTGCCGCGATTGATCTTGCCGACACCGATACGGCCCACGTAGGACGAGTAATCAAGGGCGGTAATCTGCAGCTGCAGCGGCGCTTCGATGTCCGTATCCGGCGCCGGCACGTGGCGAAGAATCGTGTCAAACAGCGGAATCATGTTTTCGCGCGGCTGATCCAGTTCCATGGCGGCCCAGCCATTGAGTCCGGATGCATACACAATGGGAAAATCCAGTTGCTCGTCGCTGGCACCCAGCTTGTCGAACAGATCAAACGTCAGATTGACAGCCTGATCAGGATCGGCGCCATCGCGGTCAACCTTGTTAACCAGCACAATCGGGCGCAGGCCAAGGGCCAGGGCCTTCTTGGTCACGAAACGGGTTTGCGGCATCGGGCCTTCAGCGGCATCGACCAGCAGAACCACGCCATCGACCATGCCGAGCACGCGCTCGACTTCACCACCGAAGTCCGCGTGACCCGGGGTGTCAACGATGTTGATGTGAACGCCTTCGTACTCGACCGCAGTGTTCTTGGAAAGAATCGTGATGCCACGCTCTTTTTCCAGATCGTTGGAGTCCATGACGCACTCGACCAGCTGTTGGTGCGCGGCAAAAGTGCCGGACTGGCGGAGCAGCTGGTCAACCAAGGTGGTTTTACCGTGGTCAACGTGAGCGATGATGGCGATGTTGCGAATCGGACGAGCGGACATGGGAAGGCCTGAAAAATCAAAGGCGTGATTCTATCACTGATGGTGCGCCGCAACATCACCGCACGAGCATTTATCCTTCTTTATTTCGCATGAAATCAGCAGTATGGAAGAAATTATCCAGTAATTTCTTGCTCAAGGATTTTTCAATGCCGACATCCTCCATGGCGAGAACCATGCAGGCGACCCACTGATCCCGTTCGGCGATACCGATTTCAAACGGCATGTGCCGTCCGCGCAAACGTGGATGTCCAAACTTCTCAACAAACAAATCCGGCCCCCCCATCCAGCCGGACAGGAACATGTAAAGCTTGTCGCGGGAACCCGCCAGACTGGCCGGATGCATGGCACGAATGCCCTGGAATTGGGGCACGGTGTCCATCAATTCGTAAAAGCGGTCGCAGAGTTTGCCAACGACGGCATCCCCGCCGATTTTTTCGTAGGTGGTGGTGGTGTTTTCCATACGTGCTTCCGACACTTCGATTTAAGGTTTGCGTCCCGATGGGCGACTGCGCTGTGGCGTCGCCGGCTTGCCCGGTCGAGACAACGGCTGCCCGGGCTGGCGGACAGGGCGTTGCCCGGCGCGTGGTGTAGCACCTGATTTTTGGCTTTGGGCGGTTTTTTCCGGTTGACCGTAGGACTTGCCGGGAACACCGGCCGGTTGCCAGGCGGGGATCAACTGCTTCTTGCCATTGCCGATCAAGTCTGAACGCCCCATTTCTTTCAGCGCTTCACGCAGCATCGGCCAGTTAACCGGGTCGTGGTAACGCAGGAAAGCCTTGTGCAACTTGCGCTGACGACCGTTCCGAACCGTGCCGACAATCTCGCTGCTACGCGTCACCTTGCGTAACGGATTACGTTCGCTGTGATACATCGTCGTCGCCATCGCCATCGGCGTCGGGATGAAATTCTGGACCTGATCGAGGCGGAAATTATTCTTTTTCAGCCAAAGTGCAAGGTTCAGCATGTCTTCGTCTTCAGTGCCCGGATGTGCCGCAATGAAATATGGGATCAGGTACTGTTCCTTGCCCGCCTCACGGGAGAATCGGTCGAATAACTGCTTGAAGCGGTCGTAGGAACCGATGCCCGGCTTCATCATCTTGGACAGCGGCCGTTCTTCGGTGTGTTCCGGGGCAATCTTGAGGTAACCCCCGACGTGGTGCGTCACCAGCTCCTTGATGTATTCCGGCGAGCGGACAGCAAGGTCGTAGCGCAACCCGGAACCGATCAGCACCTTTTTGACGCCCTTGAGTTCCCGTGCCTTGCGATACAGCGAAATCAGCTTGCTGTGATCGGTGTTCAGGTTCTCGCAGATGCCCGGATAGACACAGGACAATCGGCGACAGGCGGACTCAATCTTCTCGTCCTTGCACTTCAGGTGGAACATGTTGGCGGTGGGCCCGCCGAGGTCCGAGACTACGCCGGTGAAGCCTGGCGTCTTGTCGCGCATGTCCTCGATTTCGCGGATCACCGAATCTTCGGAGCGACTCTGGATGATGCGGCCTTCGTGCTCGGTAATTGAGCAGAAGGTACAGCCACCAAAGCAGCCGCGCATGATATTGACCGAGAAACGGATCATTTCCCAAGCCGGAATCTTGGCGTCGCCGTAGGATGGGTGCGGCCGGCGGGCATACGGCAATTCGTACACCGCATCGAGTTCTTCGGTGGTCAGTGGAATCGGCGGCGGATTCAGCCAGACATCGCGTTCGCCATGCGCCTGAACCAGCGCCCGCGCATTGCCGGGGTTGGATTCAAGGTGGAAGGTACGCGAGGCGTGGGCATAGAGCACCGGGTCGTCCTTGACCTGCTCATAAGATGGTAGCCGGACAACCGTGTGGGCGCGACGGTCGCGAAGTCCTGCCAACCGTTCCTGACGGGAGACAATGCGTACCGTGTGTTCGCCCGGTGGGGGCGTTGGCGTCGCCGCGGTCGATGACGTGCCGGTATCCATGGCATACGGATCGGCATGCTTGACCAATGGGCCCGGTGTATCGACCGAGGTCGAATCCATCGCATCCCAGTCATCCGAAGGCAGCCAACCGGTCGGCACCATGAAGGCGGTGCCGCGCAGATTGCGAATCTCGGTGACCTTCTCGCCCTTGGCAATCCGATGGGCAAATTCGACGATGGCGCGCTCGGCATTGCCGAAGAACAGCATGTCGGCCTTGGAGTCTGGCAACACCGATCGACGAACCTTGTCCGACCAGTAATCAAAATGCGCAATGCGGCGCAGACTGGCTTCAATCGAGCCGACAATCACGACGCTGCCCGGGTAGGCTTCGCGGCAACGCTGGGCATAGACCGTCACGGCCCGGTCCGGCCGCTTGTTCGGCTCGCCATTGGCCGTATAGGCATCGTCGGAGCGGATCTTGCGGTCTGCCGTGTAGCGATTGACCATGGAGTCCATGTTGCCGGCGGTGACACCAAAGAAAAGATTCGGTTTTCCCAGTTTTTTGAAGTCGACCGCAGAATTCCAGTCCGGCTGACAAAGAATGCCGACGCGGAAGCCCTGCGCTTCGAGCAAGCGACCAATCAGGGCCATGCCAAAACTGGGATGGTCGATATAGGCGTCGCCTGTCACCAGAATGATGTCACACGAATCCCAGCCCAGCGCATCCATGTCGGCGCGAGACATGGGCAGGAAAGGAGCGGGACCGAAACGGTGCGCCCAGAATTTGCGATGACCGAAAAGCGGCTGCGTGACTTGCTGATTTGAATCCATGCAATATTTTACCTGAGTGCGCCGAGGGCCATGGCATACTTGGCTCTTACCCAAATACCCAAACCCCTTGCGCGATGATGAATCTTCCCACCCGCGAACAGGCCGGTGTACTAATTGTTTCCGTCAGCGGTCGTATTGACCACACGACAAGCGAAGCGTTCACCAAAGCACTCGATCCGCTACTGGATCGTTGCGCCCAGGGACACCCCCCCATCCTGCTTGATTTTTCCGGTGTCGATTACATCAGTAGCGCCGGCCTTCGTGTCTTGATGATGGCATCCCGTCGCTCAAAGGCACAAAAAGGCACGTTTGCCATCGCAGCGATGCAACCCATGGTTCAGGAAGTCTTTGCAATCAGCCGCTTCAACCTGATCGTCCCCTGCTACGCCAGCGTCGAGTCTGCCAGCAAAGTTATCGGATCATGAAGCAAGTCGTTTTTTGGGGAACTCGCGGTTCGCTGCCAGTTTCCTTGTCTCACCGTGACATACGCGAAAAAATCATTGCGGCTTTGACTGCAGCAAACGGAAAAACGTTCAAAAATCGGGAAGCGCTGGACCAGTTTGTCGACAATCTGCCGTTTTCGGTCACTGGCACCTTTGGCGGAAACTCGGCGTGTGTAGAGATTGTTGCAGACCACACGGCGCATTTCATCTGCGACATGGGCAGTGGCGCCCGTCCGCTCGGACAAGCCAAAATCGCCTGCTATGGCGTCCCTAATCCGCAGACTTACCATATCTTCATCTCCCATCTGCACTGGGACCACCTGATGGGTTTCCCGTATTTTGCCCCCATGTACATTCCGGGCAATCGCATCGTCGTCCATGGTTGCCATCAAGCACTGGAACAGGCCATTCGCCAACAGATGCAGGCACCCAACTTTCCGGTTGATTATTCGCAAGCGAGCGCCATGATCGAATTCGATCTCATGAAACCGGACGAGACCCGTTATATTGCCGGACTGAACGTCACGCCCATACGGCAGAGACATGCAGGTGATTCCTACGGCTTCCGATTCGAGAGTCTGGATCGGACCGTGGTTTATTCAACCGATTCCGAGCACACGCTGGACAACCCGGCCGAACATGAAAAATTCAGCCGATTTTTCAACAAGGCCGATCTGGTCGTGTTCGATGCCATGTACTCGCTGGCCGAAGCCGTTTCTGTCAAGGCGGACTGGGGACACTCCAGCAACGTTGTCGGTGTCGAGCTGTGTCAGACTGCCGGTGTCAAGCGGCTCGCCCTCTTCCACCACGAACCGGTCCATGACGACAGGCAACTGGCTCGCCTCGCCACCGAAACGCGGCGTCTCGAGCAAATCACCCGTGGTGGACATGCCCCGCTTGAAATCATCTCCGCCTACGACGGGCTAACCGTTACCCTGTGAAACGACTGACCGGACTGACCCTCGCCCTGATCCGGGCTGGACGCGGCCGGACATTCCCTGCTCTGTTACTGATCGTTGCCGCCGGCCTGTTATATTTCACTGAACAGACGCCGTTGCTCAGCATTCGCGAAGCGCAGTTTGACCAATATCAGCGAACGATGCCCAGGCTCCGTGAAAGCGAACCGGTCATCGTCGTCGGCATCGATAGCCAAAGTCTCGTCCAATATGGCCAATGGCCCTGGTCCCGCGACCTCATGGCAACGCTGGTCGACCGAATTCAGGCAGGAAAGCCACTCGCCCTCGGTATCGACATCGTTTTCTCGGAACGAGATCGCTATAGCCCAGAACTACTCGCTGCACGGATTCCCGGACTCTCGCCCGACATTCTGGCGGGGCTTCCTGACCCTGACCAATTGCTGGCCACAGCCCTGGCGGGTCCGCCAACCGCGCTCGCGGTAGTTGGCTTGAGCAAACCCCTACCCGGTTCGACTCAGCCGGCACGACCACTGCCTGAAATCATTCAGGATACATCCCTCGGCCGAACCATCCCCCAGTATGCCGGCGCCCTCGCCAGTCGACGGATTCTGGAAATGAGCGCAGCAGGGGAAGGCATGATCAATGCCAGCCCGAGCGTGTTGCAATCAAACAGCGAACACGGGGTGTTACGGCAAGTCCCGACTCTTGCGTTCGTCAACCAGTTGCCGTTTCTGTCACTGCCGCTCGAAATGGTTCGGCTGGCACTGGGCGACGGCGGCCAGGTAGTACCGGAAAGCGGTCCGCAGGGCATGACAGCGATTCGCATTGGCGACTATCGACTGCCGACGCAAGCCAACGGTGAATTGCTGCTGCATTTCGGCCGGGCATCTTCGAACTATTATCTTTCTGCGGCCGATGTACTGGCCGGTGTGCACCCGCCCGAACTCTTCGCGTCCCGCTTCGTCATTATCGGATTCAACAGCACGGGGCTTCAGGACCGGATCGTCACCCCCCTCGGAGAAAGTCTGCCCGGCATCGATATCCATGCTCAGGTTATCGAAAGCCTGCTCAGTGGCCATGCCCTGCAACGCCCATTCTGGATGCCATACGTCGAGATGGCCACGCTACTGCTTGGCGGCCTGTTCCTGATTACCCGGACTCCCATACTCCGGCCACGCTATGCTGTCTTCAGCTTCGTGGTCATGGGCCTGCTCATCGTGGCCGGCGGCTTCCTCGCCTTTTATGTCGGCGAATGGCTGTTTGACGGCAGTACACAAGTGTTGCTGCTGAGTCCGGTATTTATTTCGTTGCTGGGCAATACGCTCGTGGCTGCCGATACCCGACGCAGACAGGCAGAATTGCAGTTGCAGAACACCCGTGAGGAGACAGCCCGCGTGACCGGAGAACTGGATGCAGCGCGGCGCATCCAGATGGGGTTGCTGCCGGATCCAGAGGAGATTTTTGCAGGTGAAACGCGTTTTGCGATTGCGGCTCTGCTTGAACCGGCCCTCGCTGTTGGGGGAGACTACTACGACTGCTTCATGCTTGACGAACAGCGCCTATGTCTCGCGATCGGCGATGTGTCCGGCAAGGGGGTGCCCGCCAGCCTGTTCATGGCCATTTCAAAAACATTGACCGGAACACTGACACGGCGACAGTCTGACCTCGGCCAGGCAGTTCGCGAGCTCGAAAATGAATTGAACCGACACAATTCCGAATACCTTTTCGTGACCGCATTCATTGCCATACTTGACGTGAATTCGGGTTGCCTGGACTACGTTTGCGCTGGCCACGACGCTCCACTCGTTCTGAGAGAAGGTTCGCTATCGCGCATTGACACCGCCCGATCGGGCCCGCCACTCTGCGCAGCCGATGACTATGCTTACATGGCAGATAGGGTGCAACTGGTCCCCGGCGACCGGATTTGTCTGTTTACCGACGGCTTTACAGAAGCCTGGGATGGATCCGCCATGTTTGGCCTGAACGGATTGCAGTTAGCGTTCCAGTCAAGCGGGACCGCCGGGATAAAAACAGCTGCCTGCGCGCTACGCGATGCCGTCCGCCGCTTTGAGTCAGGTCATCCGCCTTCGGATGACCTGACTGTGCTATTGCTGGAATGGAACGGCCCGACAGTTAACGAACGTTGATTTCAACACGCCGATTTTTCGGCTCGTCCACCTCGTCATCAGTGGCGACCAACGGCTCGCGTTCGCCACGACCAACAACCTCCAGTTTGTTCGCCGGCACACCCGATTCGATCAACAAATCACGCAGAGTTTCCGCACGTACCTTGGATAGCCGGTCATTATCTTCAACACTGCCGACGCGATCGGTATGGCCGATCACCATGGCTTCGGAGGCCGGGCGCTGGGCAATTTCCTGGCGAATATTGGCAAGCGCCTGCTGGGATTCCGGTGTCAGAACATTGCCACCAGCCTCAAAATACAGCACATAATTTTTCGGACGGGCCGGCTGCGCGCCGAGCGCCTGAGCAAAACGCGCCTTCACTTCTTCCGAGGAAGATTGATAAGACGTGTTGGCATTCATGCTGCGCTTCACCGCGGCATAGGGCTGACTCAGGACAACTTCACCTGCGGCATCGCGGACCACAACGGCACTCTGGTGCCCATCCACGGACGGCAAGAGAATAACCCGCTCGCTGGCGCAACCGCCAAGTACCAGCAAAATGGCCAACGCAGAGAAAAGGCCTGGCTTATTCATCGCTGCCCCCCGCCACTTCAATCACGAATTCCGTGCCGCGAACACCCAGCACCGAGGTCGGCGTATGAAAGTCGACTGATTCCGGCGTCCGTTTGGCAATCCTCCCCGAAGCCACCGAGAGCGTACCCTTGCGGATGCGAATCGACATGTTTCCATCCTGAGTCGTGTCATTGAAGGCAAATTTATCGATAACGATCAATGAATTGGGTCCAGCCGAAAGCAAGGTATTGTCACGCAGGGTAACGCCGACCGAGGCATCGGGACCGGTGCGAATTCGGTCCGCAACCTCAACCGGGCTACCAACCTCGCCCAACAGCTTTTTGCCATCGCGCTCGATACTGACCTGTCCATTGGCCACCTTGATCATGCCGGCCAGATCAGCGCCATAGGCTGACAAGCTCGATAACGAAACAAGCAGCGCACAAACTGCCATCCAGTGTGCTTTAATCATCACAAAACCTTAACTGAAACAATGTCTGCTCATTCTACGGATATTTCCGTTCACGCGCGTACCGCCGAGTTGCCCACACTGCTCGAAACCATGGCAGCTCGGGCCGTTGAACTCGGCATTGCCGCTGACGACGCTGTCCGTCTGCAATTGATCGCCGAAGAGCTGTTTGCCAATACCATCGCCCACGGCCACAGGGGTGACAGCGACGGCATCGTCACGTTATCCCTGCAACATTGCGATGCCGTATCGACCTTGCACTACGAAGACGATGCACCACCGTTCGACATTTCGAAAATTGGCCAAAAATTCGCGTCGACCGCGGAAATCGGTGGTCTGGGCATCAGCCTGATCCGCGGCATGAGCAAGGCGCTTCGCTATGAACGGCAGGGCCGACTCAATATTACCGAAGTCGATCTTTAGGCACCGTTACGTAAAACCATCAGGGGCGACGTCGTCGTCAACTGGCGCACCGCCAGCCAGCCTGTCATCACTGCCAGCAGTCCTCCACCAGCCATCGACAGCACCGGCAACAACCAACCAAAGGACAGGTCCAGCTGAAACACCTGCTGCCCAACGACATGCCCAAGCACCATGGCGCCGGTGGCTGCCATCAGGCCTGCCACGCTGCCGATGACCGCCAGCTCGACCAACATGGCCTGACGCAATTGTTGGCGTTGCGCCCCCAGTGCGCGCATGACTGCCAGCTCGTAGCGACGCTCGTCAAAACCCGTCAATAACGCCGAATACAAGACAATGGCACCGGCCAGAAGGCTGAACAAGAACACAAACTGAACAGCACCGGCCACCTGCCCGATCACCGCCTGCAATTGCCGCAGCACTGCCCCGACGTCAATCATGGTCAATCCGGGAAAGTGCCTGACCAACTCTGCGCCAACAGGCTCGTTCGATTTCGGGAGATAAAAACTGGTGATGTAGCTGGCCGGGGCATCCTCAATGACCCCGGGTGGCGTCAGCACAAAGAAATTTACTCGCATCGAATCCCACGACAATTTGCGCAAGCTGCTGGTACGAAGCTTCTTGTCGACGCCTGCCACCCTGAAAACCAGTTCATCGCCGAGCTGGATCCCCAGTGTCCTGGCCAACCCCTCTTCGACCGAAGCCAGCCCCTGCCCGACGTCCGCCGGGGTGAACCACTGACCGGCGCTAATCTGGTTGCCCACTGGCAGACTGCGCTGCCACGACAGGTTGAACTCACGCTCGATCAAACGCTGGGCCCGCTCGTCTTCCGGAAAACTGGCCGGGCTGACGTCCTTGCCGGCGATCTTGACGAGTCGGGCACGCACCATCGGCAGCAATTCCGCATCAATGCCGCTGGCTTGAAGTTGCGCCCGCACAGCCTCGCGTTGTTCAGGCTGAATATTGATCACAAAACGGTTGGGGGCATCGGCCGGCACCGATCTCTGCCAGGCATCCAGCAGCTCGGCACGAATCACTGTCAGCAACAGCATTGCCATCAGGCCGATTGCCAGCGCGACGATCTGAACGGCACTCGTTGATGCATGCCGCGTCAGGCTGGCCAACCCTTGCCGCCAACCAAAACCGGCACCACCCCGCAAGCTGGCGATAGCGGCTATCACCAGCCGCGCGACCAGCCAGAAACCACCGAGCGCAACCGCAAAGCCGCCGGCAGCCCACGCGCCGAGTCTGACATCCCCGGCCATCCCTACGATCAAAACAGCCAGCAGAATCAGCCCGAGTGCGTAACCACCCAGCAGAAGCGGCTTTGGCGGTCCCAACTCGCGACGCAACACGCGTAGCGTTGGCACGCGAGCCAGTTGTATCAACGGCGGAAAGGCGAAGCCGAAGAGCAAGATGCCGGCAACGCCAAACCCGCTGGCCAGCGGAAACCAACCCGGCGCTGGCAACTGGATCACGAGCAAGGCAGCAAGCCAGTGAATCAACACAAAATGCGCGACGTAGCCAACGCTGCAACCCACTACCGCAGCGAGTCCGGCCAGCCACACGAACAGCCAGGCATGCAGACCGAGCAGTCGGCCATGCGTCATGCCCAGACAGCGCATGACCGCACAGGCGTCGAGATGGCGTTGCATATATCGACGTGCGGCGGTCGCAATTGCGACCGCCGAAAGAACCACTGTCAGGACTGTTGAAAGACCTAAAAAGCGCTCGGCGCGATCCAGTGCACCGCGAATTTCCGGCCTTGCGTTGCGGGCATCTTCCAGTCGCTCGCCGCGGGCCAGACGCTGGGAAAGCCAGCCTTGATACTCAGCCACGGACTTTGTCGAACCAGCTGCCAGCAACGTATAGCGAATTCGCGCCCCGGGCTGGAGCAGACCGGTTGCCGCAATGTCGTCCAGATTCATCATCAAGCGCGGCGCCAGGCTGAAAAAGTTGACGCCACGATCCGGTTCTCGGGTCAGGATGGCGGCGACCGTCAAGGCTTTGACCCCGACCGTGACCGTGCCCCCCGGAACAACCTGCAAGGCAGCCGCCAAGCGTTCATCCAGCCAGACGGTACCCTGCTTCGGCCCGCCTTGTACCGGCCCGCCCGTCTCACCGGCTTGCGGGCTGGTCTCGACCGATCCGCGCAGCGGATAGGTACGACTGACGGCCTTGATATCGGCCAGCTGGGCCTGGACGGGGCCAATCACCATGCTCGGAAAGACCATGGTCTGCGCCAGTTGCAGATGGCGCCGATCTGCCTCGGCAGCATAGTTATCGGTCAGGGGATGATCGGACACCAGGATGAGGTCGCCCCCCATCATCTGCTGGGCTTCCCGCTCCAGTGCCAGATGGACGCGATCAGCAAAAAAGCCAACGGCGGTAACCGCGGCTACAGCAATGGCGAGTGCAGCAAACAACAATCGGAGCTCGCCTGAACGCAACTCACGACCGAGCACCCGCCAGGCGTGCCCGATCATCACAAACCAGCGGACCAGCGAGCGCGAAACTCGGCAGGTGCTACTGCCTTTCCATGCAGATGCCCTTGCAGTTGCTCACAGCCGAGATTGCTCAGAAATTCTGATTGCTGGGTTGTTTCGACGCCCTCGGCGATGACTTCGAAGCCGAGGCTGCGGGCGAGTTCCATCACGGTCTTGATGATCGCTTCATCACCCGTGTTTTTGCCAATACCTTCAACGAAGGAACGGTCAATTTTCAGCTGTTGAATGGGCAGCATCTTCAGGTAACTCAGCGACGAATAACCCGTGCCGAAATCATCGAGCGACAGACTGATCCCCAGATCACGCAGGCGTTCGAGCAAGTCAAAGGCTTCACCGCCCACCGCCATCACCACGGATTCGGTCAACTCGAGCTTCAATCGGGAAGGTTCCATGCCCGTTTCATCGAGAATCTGTTCCAGCACATCAAAAAATTCCGGACGCTCGAGCTGTTTGACCGACAGATTGACAGCCACTTGCGGGAGATCGAAACCGCTCATGCGCCATTGCATCACCTGCCGGCAAGTCTCGCGCAAGACCCAGTTGCCGAGCCCGATGATCAGACCGGAATCCTCGGCCAGCGGAATAAAACGCATGGGCATGACCAGGCCGAGTTCCGGGCTGTTCCAGCGAACCAGCGCCTCGGCTCCGACCAGACGTCCGGATGCTGATTCAACCTGGGGTTGCAGATGGACCGACAGCTCTCCGTTGGCCAGGGCACGGCGTAACAGATTCTCCATCTGAATGCGGTCCTGGGCATCGCGGGTCATTTCCGGCGTGTAGAAATGGAAATTTCCACGCCCCAATGCCTTGGCGCGATACATCGCAGTATCTGCGTTGCGCATCAGCGCCAGCACACTGTCGCCATCGCCCGGTGACTGGCTGATACCCACCGACGCGGTCAGGAAGAGTTCATGATCGCCCAGCTTGAACGGGTAATCGAAGGCAGCCAGAATTTCGCGCGCGAGCAATTCCACCTCGTCCTCGCTGCGGACCGCCTCCATCAGGCAAATGAATTCGTCCCCGCCGAGACGGGCCAGCATGTCAATCAGCCGAACATGCTCCGACAAGCGCGACGCGACCGAAACCAGCAACTCGTCGCCCACCCCGTGACCAAGCGAATCATTAACCTGCTTGAACTGGTCGAGATCGATGAACAGCACGGCCAGGCGTTCGTTGCGCCGCGCGGTCTCCTGCAGGCTTTCTTCCAGGCGCTCGATGAAACAGCGGCGGTTGGCCAGGCCGGTCAGCGGATCGTGGTAGGCGAGGTAATTGAGCTTGCTTTGCGCCTGCCGCCGTTCGGATATCTCGCCTTCAAGCTGATTATTGGTCCGCTTCAATTCGTCAGTACGCGCCGCCACCTGAATCTCGAGTGTATCGCGCGCTGCCTTGATCCGCCCTTCCTGATCCTTGAGGATGCCTTGGGCCCGGCGAACAACCAGAAACTGCATCAGGTAGAGCAACGCAAAGACCACCACCACGCCTGCCGTCACCATCCACAAGCTATGGTTTAACTGGACGACGAAGGGCGTCACGTTTTGGTATATCTCGAAAACCCCCTCGACCGCATTGTCCTTGCCATGAATGGGAACGTAGCTGGCCAGCACGTCGACATCTGACAATGCGCCCTCGAAGCTGTCGATATCATGCCGGTGGGTCAGATTGCTGAAGATCTGTCCGCCCATGGCCGATTGAAAGCCGGGGTTGTCCAGCCTGCTCTCACCGATCTGGGCGCTGTCGGTCGAAAAAACCGTATTGCCCAGACGGTTGTATATCTTGACCTTGATGACGGCGGTGTCTCGCATCAAGTCCTGCACGTCGGTGCGCATCTGGCTTGACTCGGTCGGTTGCTTGAGAAAATCCGCATCCCTGCCCATCGACTCGCTCATCAGCGATGCCAGCGAACCGCGCAGTGAATTCTTGAACACCTGGGCCATGGCCACGTTGCGGCCTTCGGCCAGATCCTGCATCTGCTGAAGCGAAAGCTTCTGGTAAAGCGGTCCTAGCACACCTGCTGCAAGAACGATGAGAATGAAACTGACCGTTGAGAAATAGCGTGAAAGATTAAACATATAAGCCAAAATTGATATTTCGGTAGCTTATTCGATCTCACGGATCCGCGCCACCGCCTCTTCAACCCGCTTGACGGCAATGACCTCCATGCCGGCAATAGGCTGCTTGGGTCGATTGGCCTCCGGAATAAGGGCACGGGTAAATCCGAGCTTGGCGGCCTCTTTCAGGCGCTCCTGCCCACGGGGTGCCGGGCGAATCTCGCCGGCCAGACCAACCTCGCCAAACACGATGAGCTTGGACGGCAATGGCTTGTTTTTCAGCGACGACGTAATCGACAAAAGCACAGCCAGATCCGCAGCCGGTTCGTTGATCTTGACCCCGCCGACGGCATTGACGAAGACATCCTGATCAAAGCAGACAATGCCGGCATGGCGATGCAAGACGGCCAGCAGCATGGCGAGGCGCTGCGGATCCAGACCAACGGTCAATCGTCGCGGATTACCATGCGAGGTATCGACCAGGGCCTGGATTTCAACCAGCAGCGGCCGCGTGCCCTCCTGGGTCACCATGACGCAGGAGCCAGCCACATCCTGACCATGTTGGGACAAAAAGAGTGCCGACGGGTTATTGACCCCCTTCAAGCCCTTGTCGGTCATGGCGAAGACGCCGAGTTCATTGACCGCACCAAAGCGGTTTTTGACGGCACGGACCAGGCGGAAGCTTGAATGGGTGTCGCCCTCGAAATACAGCACGGTATCGACGATGTGTTCGAGCACGCGCGGCCCGGCGAGTGCGCCCTCCTTGGTCACGTGACCCACGAGAATGACCGTGATGCCGGCTTGCTTGGCCAGCCGGGTCAATTGCGCCGCACATTCGCGCACCTGCGCGACGGACCCCGGCGCACTGGACAACTGATCGGACCATAGCGTCTGGATCGAATCGATGACTGCCACCACCGGCTTTTCTGCTTGCAGTGTCGCGAGAATGCGCTCCAGATTGATTTCAGCCATGAGTTGCAGCCGGCGGGTGTCAAGACCGAGACGACGGGCACGCAGGGCCACCTGTTCGCCGGACTCCTCGCCACTGACGTAAAGCACCTTGCTGTCGACCGACAGATGGGCCAGCGCCTGCAACAGCAAGGTGCTCTTGCCGATACCGGGGTCGCCGCCAATCAGAACGACGGCGCCATTGACCAGCCCGCCCCCGAGTGCCCGGTCAAACTCACCGATGCCGGTGGCGATCCGCTCGACTTCGCGCGCCTCGATCTCGGAAAGGTTCTGCAATTTTGCGGTGGGCGCCAGCGACTCGAAGCGGCTGTTGGTCGGTGCTTTTTCGGCCACCGTTTCAACCAGGGTGTTCCAGTCATTGCACCCTGGGCACTGCCCCTGCCATTTCGGGCTGGTCGCGCCGCATTCGGTGCAGCTGTAAATTGTTTTGATTTTTGCCATTATTTCCGGTCGACCGTAGCATCAGCCTTGGTACCTGTACGTCCGGCGGTCTCGCCCACCGTGACCGGAATGCGCGGCGCCAATGCACAGAAGAGTTCGTAAGCGATGGTGCCAGCGGCGGTCGCCACTTCATCGGCCGGCACGTTACCGGCGATACCCTCGCCCCACAAGGTCACCGGGGCACCGATACCGGCCTCGGGAATATCGGTCAGGTCACAGGCCATCATGTCCATCGACACCCGGCCGACAGTCTTCGTGCGCTTGCCCATGACCGCAATCGGTGTGCCACTGGGCGCATGGCGGGGGTAGCCGTCGGCATAGCCGCAGGCGACGACACCGATACGCATGGCTTTACCGGCGGTAAACGTGCCGCCATAGCCGACACGTTCGCCGGGGACGATATCCTGCACGCCGATGATGGCGCTCTCAAGCGTCATGGCGGGCTGCAGCCCCAGCCCGTCGGCCGTCAGCTCGGCAAACGGGCTGGCGCCATAGAGCATGATGCCGGGCCGCACCCAGTCGCCATGCGTTTGCGGATGGCGCAGGATGGCCGCTGAATTGGCCAGACTCACCGGGCCGCGCCAATCGCTGGACATTCGGTGGAACGTGTCGAGTTGCTCAGTCACACCGCGTTCGCCGTCAGCGTCCGCAAAATGAGTCATCAACGTAAGGTCAATCTGCGGGAATTGCCTGAGGGCTTCTCGGGCCTTCGGCAAGGTCGCGGCGGTGAAGCCCAGCCGGTTCATGCCGGTATTGAGTTTCAGGTACAACGAAACCGGTACGCCGGGCGGCAGATTGTGCGCGAACATCTCCAGCTGTTCCGGACAATGCACCACGCTGGTCAGCTGATGCTCGACCACCGCCCGTACATCACGTGCGCTGAACACGCCTTCGAGCAGCAGGATGGGCTGCGTGATGCCCGCTTCGCGCAGGGCAACGGCGTTTTCACACTCGAGCATGGCAAATCCGTCGGCCTCGGCGCGCAGTGCGTCGACGGCCCGCCACTGGCCATGGCCGTAAGCATTGGCCTTGACCACCGCCCAGGCTCTGGCCTGCGGTGCTTGCCGTTTGGCCACGCGGTAATTGTGAAGGATCGCGGCCGGCGCAATGCGCGCACGGATAGGACGCGAGGTTTTCATAAAGCGATTTCTTTCAGTTTCTTTTTGGCAAATTCAATAAAGGTCGCCGCCAGACGGGACTGGAAACGATCCTGCGGAAAAACAAAATACAGACTGCGCGTCAAAGGCGGATTGAGCGGGATGGCGATCAATTCGCCCAGCTGAACCTCCTTCTCGACCACGGCACGCGACACGATGGCAAATCCGAGGCCGGTGGACACGACACCTTTCAAGGCTTCCGGGCTACCCAGTTCCATCTGCATCTTCAGGCTTTCCGGCGCGATCTTGTGGCTGCGGAAATAAAAATCGGTAATGTCGCGTGTGCCCGACCCTGGTTCACGGGAAATGAATTCGTATTCTGCCAGCGCTTTGGGCCTGACTGACTTCAGGCCGGCCAACGGATAGTCCGGCGCACAGATGGCCCTCAGTTCATCCTCGCAACAGACTTGGCTGGTCAGCCCGCTCAACTTTGCCGGCGACTCGATCAAGCCAACATCCAGCATATGTTCAGCCACCCGGCTTTCGATGCTTTCCGAATTGGCCACAATCAAGCGCGCCCGAACCTGCGGGTACAGCGCGTTGAACTCGCCCAGCACGCGCGGCAGCATGAACTCGGCGATGGTTGTGCTGGCGCCGACCAGCAACGGACCCCGCATTTCATCGGTCATTTCGGAAAGCCGTGTCTCCATTTCGTCGGAAAGCGCCAAGATGCGCCGTGCGTAGGAGAACACCAGCTCCCCGGCCGGCGTCAGCGAAATGCTCCCATGCCGGCGCTCGAACAGCCGCGTACCGTACTGCTCTTCCAGCTGTTTGATCTGGAAAGTCACGGCCGGCTGGGTCATGAACAAGGCATCGGCAGCCCGAGTAAAGCTCAAATGTTTGGCGACGGCATGAAAGACCTGCAATCGCCGGTCAGCCATGATTTTTTCTCCTGGGGGTGTGCGGACAATATTCAATCACATTCCACCGTTCTTCCGGCAGCCAACTTCAATTTTGGGCAAAATTTCCGGTTGACCGTGGGGTTTCCTGCCAGCATTCAGGCAGTCGATATTCATGGACTGTCATCAAGGCTTAACTGGCGCTACCTAGGCTTCAACGATTTGATCAGGGATTGCGCAACGATGCACAACGGCGATGATCGCGCAAGGCTTGCGCCGAATCCTCAGCGTGGTATAAACCTCGCCCAAAGTCATATAAGAGACAAATATTTCGTGCCGTTCGGCTTCTTCATCATCATGGCAGCGCAGTTCTTTTCCGCGCTGGCCGACAATGCCCTGCTGATTGCTGCCATCGCCGCCCTGCGCGAGATGCATGCACCGGCTGAATACGAGCCGCTCCTCAAGACTTTCTTTACGGTTTCCTACGTGGTGCTGGCCGCCTTCGTGGGCGCCTTTGCCGACTCGATGCCCAAGGGCAAGGTCATGCTGATCAGCAACACGATCAAGATCGTCGGTTGCAGCATGATGTTTTTCGGACTTCACCCCCTCGCCGCCTACGCCGTCGTCGGCCTCGGCGCTGCGGCCTACTCGCCGGCGAAGTACGGCATCCTGACCGAATATCTGCCGCACCGCCTGCTCGTCGTCGCCAACGGCTGGATCGAGGGCCTGACCGTCGCTGCCATCATCCTGGGCGTAGTCATCGGCGGCACGCTGATTCGTCCGGAAATTGCCCAGCAGCTTCTTGCTTTCGATTTTCCACTGATTGATACCGGGGTCGACACAATCGGCGAAATGGCCCTGAGCGTCGTCGCGGTACTCTATATTCTGGCAGCGGCCTTCAACCTTTACATTCCCAATACCGGCGTCGATCACAAGGCGCTCAAAAAGAATCCGATCTATCTGATCCACGAATTCAACCATTGCCTGTCGCTGCTCTGGCGCGACCGGCTTGGGCAGATTTCCCTGGCCGTCACGACCTTGTTCTGGGGTGCGGGCGCCACGCTTCAATTCATCGTGATCAAGTGGTCCGAATCGGCGCTTGGTCTGGGTCTGTCCAAGGCGTCGATGCTGCAGGGCGTGGTTGCCGTTGGCGTCGCCATCGGTGCGATTGCCGCCGCCAAATTCATCACACTCCGCAAATCGGTCCGCGTCATCCCACTGGGCATTGCCATGGGCCTGATCGTCCTGGTCATGAATTTCGTGACCAGTGTCTGGGTTGCCGTGCCGCTGCTGATCATCATTGGCGGCCTGTCCGGATTCTTCGTCGTCCCGATGAACGCCCTGCTCCAGCACCGTGGCCACATCCTGATGGGCGCCGGCCATTCGATTGCCGTCCAGAACTTCAATGAAAACATCTCGATTCTGATCATGACCGGGCTGTATTACCTGATGGTCAAGATGGATCTGTCGATCTACTGGGTAGTAACCCTGTTCGGGCTATTCGTCAGCGGACTGATGTACGTCATCCGTCTGCGCCATCTGGCCAACCAGAAAGCTCAGGACGACGTCCAGCATCTGGATGATACCGGGCACCATTAGATCACGCCGTTCATCGTCATCGCGGCCGTGTGGGAAAAGCCCCCCTGTCGTACTTGACTGAATGCGGGTGAGCTGCCGTCGTGCATAACCGATGCTTCAGCTTGGCATTATTCCCGACCTGCCCGCTGTAAATCCGTTTGATCGCGGAACGCATTCTGCCCGTCAAGGCAGCGCATAGTCAGCCTGCCCGTTCCACCAGCACGATGGCCTGCGCCTCGATGGCTTCTTCACGCCCCAGGTAGCCCAGACGTTCGTTGGTCTTGCCCTTGATATTGACGCAATCGGCCGGGATGCCGAGATCGGCTGCAACATTGGCAACCATCGCGGCAGCATGGGGCGCCAGCTTGGGTTGCTGGGCAATCAAGGTCGCGTCGACATTCACCGGCCGCCAGCCTTTTTCCGCCAGCAAGGCCACGGCACCGCGTAGCAGGACGCGGCTGTCGGCGCCCTTGTAGCGCGGGTCGGTATCGGGAAAATGCCGGCCGATGTCGCCCAGCGCGACCGAGCCGAGCAGTGCGTCGGTGATCGCGTGCAGCAAGGCGTCGGCATCCGAATGACCGAGGAGGCCGGTGGAATGCGGGATATCGACGCCGCCGAGAATCAGCTTTCGGCCCTCGACCAGTTTGTGCACATCGTAGCCCTGCCCGACGCGGAAATTCATTTGCGAGCCCTCAGAATCATCGCAGCCAAGGCGAGATCGGCCGGATAGGTGACTTTCAGATTGGTCGAATCGGCACGAACCAGTTTTGGTTTCAGGCCGAGTGCTTCGATGGCGCCGGCTTCATCGGTTACCGAATTTTCATTTTTGAGCGCTTTTTCCAGTTGACCGTAGCGGAACATCTGCGGCGTCTGCGCCTGCCACAAGCCGTCACGCGGCTCGGTGGCGGCAACGCGTTGCTCGCTATCCGCCCGTTTCAGGGTATCAGCCACCGGCACGGCCAGGATACCGCCGACCGGATCATCGGCCAGTTCGGCAAACAAGCCGTCAAGCATGGCGGCAGACAGGCAGGGACGGGCGGCATCGTGCACCAGAATCCAGTCGTCTTCAGCCGCCACCATGGCGGCCGCCTGCAAGCCGTTGGTCACACTCTCTGCGCGCGTAGCGCCCCCGCAGCGCACGGTTTCGAGTTTCGATCCGAGGGCGCTCCAGTCAAACTGCGGCCACCAGGGGTCATCCGGTGCCAACACGACCCAGACGCGTTCTATGGCCGGGCAGCCCGTCAAGGCGGCCAATGCATGAAATATCAGGGGGCGACCGAGCAGTTCAAGATACTGTTTGGGCTTCTCGGCACCGAAGCGGGAACCGCTGCCGGCAGCGGGAACGATTGCGTAATGGCGTGGCATGGCTTAATTTTACTGAAGAACCCGGACAAAAGAGGAATCGCATGAGCTTTGTCGTTCCCGAACTGGCTGCGCCTGTCGAGGCTTTTTCGACGGCGCTCGGTATCGGCCTGCTCATTGGCATGGAGCGCGAACGGCGTCCGGACGCCGCCGCGGGGCTGCGCACCTTCGCCTTGGTCGCCATGCTTGGTTGCCTGTTTGCCCTGCTCGGCGAAAAGACCGGTGGCCCCTGGTTATTGGCCACGGGCTTGCTGGTCATTGCCGGCAGCATGATTGCCTCGAATTTTTCTGCTCAGCAGGAAGAGCAATATCGCGGTTTTACGTCAGAGGCGGCCATCGTCATTACCTACGCGCTGGGCGCGGCCGTCTGGTTCGGCTACGCGACGCTGGCCGTCATGCTGGCCATCACGACGACCGTGCTGCTCTATTTCAAGGCGGAACTGCGCCAGTTCAGCGAACGCACCACCCCCAAGGATATCAACTCCATCCTGCAGTTCGCCGTGCTGTCGCTGGTCATTCTGCCCATCCTGCCCAGTGAGGATTTCGGGCCGTACAAGGCTATCAATCCACGCCAGATCTGGTACATGGTGGTGCTGATCTCCGGCCTGGCACTGGCTGGCTATCTCGCGCTGCGTATTGTCGGCTCCCGTTACGGTGCAGCGCTGCTCGGCATTTTCGGCGGCCTGGCCTCGTCTACCGCCACCACCATGATGTTTTCCCGACATGCCCGCGACCACGCCGACCTTGTTCGCATGTCGGCCATCGTCATCCTGATCGCCAACGTCATGGTGATGATCCGCATCGGCATCGTCGCCAGCATCGTCGCGCCAACACTCATCCTCCCCATCGTCACCGTTTTTGCCTGCGGGATCGTACCTGGCATCGCCTTGACCGCCTATCGCTGGCGCGCCCTGGCCAGCGCTGGTGCCTTGCCGATGCCGGAAGTCAGCAACCCGACCGAATTGAAGACGGCCATCTCGTTCGGCCTGCTCTACGCCGTCGTGCTGCTGGCCGCTGCCTGGCTGCAGGATATTGCCGGCAATAGCGGTCTGTTCATCGTGGCGGTGGTATCCGGCCTGACGGATGCCGACGCGAGTGTCTTGTCTACCCTGCACCTGTTCAATCTGGACAAGCTGACCGGTGGCGATGCCGTCATCGCCGTCACCCTGGCGCTGGCCGCCAACCTGATCTTCAAGATCGGGCTGGTGCTCAGTATCGGTGGCAGCAAGCTAGCCCGCCACGCCCTCCCCGGCCTGCTCGGCATCGGCGTCGGCATGGCGGCCGGATTGATGTTCATTTGAGGAGTCGATCATGATCAACACACGCCCTCCAGCCGTTGCCGGCATGTTCTACCCTGCAGACGCCGGCGAACTGTCTGCAACCATCGATCAGCTGCTCGCCCAGACACGAAGCAAAACAGACGCCCAACCCAAGGCTCTGATCGTCCCGCACGCCGGCTATGTCTATTCGGGCTCGACGGCAGCGCTCGCCTACGCCACGCTGAAGCCGTGGGCCAAGCTCGTTCGTCGCGTCATCCTGCTCGGGCCGACGCACCGGGTGGCCGTCAACGGCATTGCCCTCCCCGAAGCCGAGGCATTTTCGACACCGCTCGGTACCATCCGCCTCGATGCACCGGGCATTGCCGCTATCGCCGACCTGCCGCAAATCGTTTTCAGCGACCAGGTGCATGCCTTTGAGCACTCGATCGAGGTGCACCTGCCTTTCCTGCAGCGCGTGCTCGAACAATTCACACTGGTCCCGCTGGCCGTTGGCGAAGCGACGGCCGAGGCCGTGGCCGAGGTGCTTGACACGTTATGGGATGGCCCGGAAACACTGATCGTCGTCAGTTCTGACCTGTCGCATTTCCTGCCCTACAGTACGGCGCAGCAGGTCGACCGAAACACCTGTCAGCATATCCTTCAACTCGACGACCACATTCGTCCAGAGCAGGCCTGCGGTGCCTTTCCGATCAATGGCCTGCTGCTCGCAGCCCGTCAACGCGGCCTGACACCCGCGTTGCTCGGCCTGTGCAACTCCGGCGACACGGCGGGCGATCGAAACCGGGTCGTCGGCTATGCCGCCTTCAGTTTCCCGGAGGCTGGCCATGCCTGATGTTGGCGAGACCCTGCTGGCATTGGCCCGCAATGCCATCAACGTCCGGCTGGGACAGCCGATGACCGTTGTTGCAGACCACCCGGCGCTCCACGAAAACGGAGCCACCTTTGTCACACTGACCCAGCATGGCAATCTGCGCGGCTGCATCGGCAGCCTGGAAGCCTGGCGGCCGCTGAGCAACGATGTTCAGGAAAATGCCCTTGCCGCAGCCTTTCGTGACCCGCGCTTCAGGCCCTTGAGCGCCGATGAATTGCCTGGCACGCAGGTGGAAGTTTCGTTGCTGACGCCCGCAGAACCCATGTCGTTCACCAGCGAAGCGGACGCCCTCGCCCAGCTCCGGCCAGAAATCGATGGCGTCATTTTCGCCGCGGGAAATCACCGCGCAACCTTTCTGCCGCAGGTATGGGAACAATTGCCCGATCCCGTCAGTTTCATGGCCCACTTGAAGCAAAAAGCCGGTCTGCCTGCCGATTACTGGGGCAGAGACGTCCGGCTTGAGCGCTATCACGTTCAGAAATGGAAGGAAAATCCATGTTGACCGTCGAATCTCTCCACCCCGCTCGCTGGTGGCACCCCCTGCCCGACGGCCGGGTGCAATGCGACCTCTGCCCGCGTGACTGCCAGCTGCACGAAGGCCAGCGCGGCGCCTGCTTTGTCCGCCAGATGGTCAATGGCGCCATGCAATTGACGACCTATGGACGTTCATCCGGCTTCTGCATCGATCCCATCGAGAAAAAGCCGCTCAACCATTTCTATCCCGGTAGCAGCATCCTCTCCTTCGGCACGGCGGGCTGCAATCTGGCCTGCAAGTTCTGCCAGAATTGGGATATTTCAAAGTCGAAAGACATGGACCGGCTGATGGACAGCGCCAGCCCGAAGGATATCGCCCGCGCCGCCAGGGATTACGGCGCAGACGCGGTCGCCTATACCTACAACGACCCGGTCATCTTTGCCGAATACGCCATCGACACCGCGCTGGCCTGCCGCGAAATGGGCATCCGTAACGTGGCGGTTACCGCCGGCTACATCCACCCCGAGCCGGCGCGCGAGTTCTTTGCGGTCATGGATGCGGCCAACGTCGATCTCAAGGCCTTTACCGACAGCTTCTATCACAAGCTCTGTGTCGCCCACCTGCAACCCGTGCTCGATACGCTGGCCTACATTCACCACGAAACCGACTGCTGGCTGGAAATCACGACACTGCTCATCCCCGGCCAGAATGACAGCCCTCAGGAAATCAACGAACTGGCTACCTGGGTTGCCAAGGAACTCGGGCCGGATGTGCCGCTGCATTTTTCAGCGTTCCATCCCGACTGGAAAATGAGCGACATCCCGCCCACGCCGCCGGCCACCCTGTCCCAAGCGCGTCGCATCGCACTGGATGCCGGCCTGCACTACGTATTTACCGGCAATGTCCATGACAGCGAAGGCGGTACAACGTTCTGCCCGAGCTGCCACGCCGCGCTGATCGTTCGCGACTGGTACGATATTCGCCAATACGACCTGACGCCAGAAGGCCATTGTCCACATTGCCAGACCGCCATTGCCGGCCGCTTTGGCCCGATGCTGGGCCGCGATGGCAAAGCCTTCGGGCCGTTCCGCCAGCCTATCCAGATCGCACGATGAACCGCTATATCACGCTGCAAACCCCGCATGGTTCGCTGCATGGCCAGCTCGAACGTCCTGACTCGCCGCGCGGCCTGCTCCTGATTGCCCGCGCGCATCACACGGCAAGCGACGCGATCATTGCTGGAAATTTCGCTGAACTAGGCTATGCAACCATCACCATGGAATTGCTTTCCGCCCAGGAAATGCAGTTTGTCGACGCAACGCAGAACGTGCCGCGCCTCACCCAGCGCCTGATCGACATCCTTGACCTGATCCGCAACGATGGCGACATGGAGCAACTGCCGCTCGCCATTTTCACGACCGGCGATGTTGCCCCGGCGACCATCCGCGCCGCCGCCCAGCGTGACGCGCAAGTCATGGCGCTGGCCTGCCATGGTGGGCTCATCGACCGCGCCGGTGTTCAGGCACTCGAGTTGCTGGCCGCGCCTTTGCTCATGCTGTTCGATGCAGACGACCGCATTGGCCAGACGGCCTACCAGCGCGCGGTGTCGCATCTGCGATGCATCAACTCCGTGGAAATAATGGCCATGGGCGACAACCCTACGCCCGCCGTCGCGCGCTGGCTTGAGCAATACCTTCAGGCGTAAGCGCGGGCCAAGCTTACTCCCTACCATCAACATGGTAATTGCCGGCATCGGGTCTAGACTGAAAGTACACACCATCAATAAGGAGACTTTCATGTCGTTCTTTGACTCACCGATCGCCCGATGCGAAGCCGTTCGCGAAATGGTTCTGACGGATGAAACGCAGGCTCAATGTGCCCGTGAACATGATTGTCCGCCAGGCTTCAAATGTCCGCTCTGCGGATACTTTGTCGACAGTAGTGACGCCAGCGAGGATATCGAAAATGCCGCGCAGGCAAACCGCATGCAGGCTGCCTAGCCGGCAAGACTCAATGGTCTGAAGCCCTTCCCTTGCGCGTCATGCTGGATGGCGCGCGGGTTAGCCATTCCTCGCCACGATCAGTACCCAGATTGAACAAACGGCGCTCGATATTGATGCGCCTTTCCGTGATGCCGGCGGGTGGCCCGAGATCAACATGACGCCGTTGCGAACTCTGGCGGCGCTCATTGTTCAAGTTCTGTTCCATGATCATTTCCTGTTTTTATCATTGACTGCCAAGGGAACAGCAATCGCCGGCGCTTCAATGTTCTTCGACGTCACATCGCGCTGGAAGGCAGCGAAATGCGTTGCCCATTCGATAAACGAAATATTGCTCATGATGGTTTGTCGCCTTTCATTCGCGCGGCGTTCGTTAATGCCAGCCGGCGGCCGACCGATCGCCAGGCGTCGCTCCCTGCCACCGCGTTTTTCACTAACGATCGACATCGCTCAATCCGAGGCTTCCAGACAAATCAGACGACCGGCATAATACCACATCAGCATACGCCCTCGGCATTTTCAGGAAGGGCCGTCGGGATGGCCAGTTCGCGAGAGTCACCCGCTGTCCATCCATAAAAAAAACCGGGTTTCCCCGGTTTTTCATAGATCGCCATTTTTCCCGGTTGACCGTGGAAATGTGCGGCCAGTGCAAGTATCAGCAGGATTTCAAACGCCCAGCCGTCGCCGGGCAATGACACCGATCAAACCAAGCCCGGCAAGCAACATCGCATAGCTTTCCGGTTCAGGCACCAAGGCTGCCTGCGGACCGGCAAGCCCCATGGAAAAAAGGGCTGTGACACCGGCAACCGATCCTTTGCCGGAGGCCAGGTCGTAGAATGCCGTTCCCGCTGGAACGAACTTTCCTGTCTTGTCCTGCGCCCAATAGTTCAGGGTTACCTTATCGTAGGCAAAGCCACCATCGAGTTCAACCGGGCTGCCACTGCTTCCGGAATAATCAAGAAAGGTCAGGAAGACGTTGTCAAACGTCAGGCGAAAATAGGTTTGTGGCGTTTGCCCCGCGACCACAAAATCCACCACCGCGTTCTTGATGGCTTTTCCGCTGACGGCGCTGCTGAACAACCCCGACACGCTGCTGTCCAGCGTCTGAGTCCATGAAAAATCCTTGAAGACGGGCTTGCTTACACCACCGCCGCCGCCAATCGGGGGACGTGCAATGGATACGCCCCAGTCAAATGAAGTGAATTCAATAGCCTTCTCGTGTCCCTTCACCACACTGCTGCCATCAATCCCGTCGAACTTCAGGAAATAATCGGTCGCCGCTGACGCTGACAGGCTGGTGCCAAGCAAAGCAAGGCAGGATACGAGGGGAAGGAGCGTGGTACGCGAAAACGGTGCAATCTTCATGAGACCTCCTGAATTGCAGAATGGAATGCCTGAAATGGAAACAAACGAAACATGACAAACAACCCACTGGCATAGTTTTGTCACAATGTCATCGTAATCCGAATGTACTTTTGTTCAAACAAAAATTTTTCGGAAAAGGCGGAGTATCGAAAAAGCTATAATTCCTGCCCCGCCATGCCGTACCGCGACCTAGTGCCCAACTCAAGCAACCTGCTTTCCCTCCCCGCCCTGCCCAAGCCCGGCGCCCGTCTTGATGTACCGTCGCTGGCCGGCTCATCCGACGCCCTGGCCCTAGCCGAAATAGCCGGCCGCAACCCTGGCAAACTGCTCGCCGTCATCACCGCCAGTGCCGCTGACGCCCAGCGCCTGCTCGACGAGATTCCCTGGTTCGCGCCAAATCTGCGCGTTCGCCAATTGCCGGACTGGGAAACGCTGCCCTACGACCATTTTTCACCGCACCAGGACCTTGTCTCGGAGCGCCTGGCGACCTTGTGGTCAACCCTGCAGGGCCAAGTCGACATCCTGCTCGTGCCAGCCTCGACCGCCGTCAACCGGCTGGCCCCGCCGGAATTCATGGCGGCCTACACCTTCGAGTTCAGGAAGGCGCAGAAGCTGGATGCCGAGAAATTCCGCAGCCAGGTCACGCTGGCCGGCTACGCGCATGTCACGCAGGTCGTTTCACCCGGCGAATACTCGATTCGCGGCGGGCTGATCGACCTTTTCCCGATGGGCTCACAACTGCCTTACCGGCTCGATTTGTTCGACGACGAGATCGAAAGCATCAAGACCTTCGACGTCGACACCCAGCGCACGGTTTACCCGGTGCCGGAAGTTCGCCTGCTGCCCGCGCGTGAGTTTCCGATGGACGACAAGGGCCGCACGCATTTCCGCCAGGCCTTCCGCGAGCGCTTCGAAGGCGACCCGGCCAAATCGGGCATTTACAAGGATATTTCCACCGGTATCGCCAGCGCCGGCATCGAGTACTACCTGCCGCTATTCTTTGATGACATGGCGAGCATCTTCGACTATCTGCCGAAGGACGCCATTTTCGCCACCCACGGCGACGCGCCGGGCGCCATCGCCGCCTTCTGGAACGACACCCGCTCACGCTACAACATGCTGCAGGGCGACAAGTCCCGGCCGCTGCTGCCGCCTGAAGAATTGTTCCTGACCGACGAGGCCTTCTTCACCGCGGCCAAATCCTACGGTCGACTGGCATTTGAGGCCAAAAACGAAAACGCTTCCGGAAAACTGCCCAATATTGCCGTTGACCGCAGAAGCGACGACCCGATCGGTGCGCTGAAAGCCTACCTCGCCGCCTTCAAAGGCCGCGTGCTGCTGGTCGCCGAAACGGCTGGCCGCCGGGAAACGCTGGCCGCCATGTTCGCCGAACACGGCCTGAAACCGGAAGCCAGCGCTGATCTCGCCGGCTTCCTGAGCGGCGACGCCAAGCTTGCCCTCGGCATCGGCCCGCTGCACGCCGGCTTTGCGCTGGACAAACTGGCTTTCATCACCGAAACCGAGCTGTTCGCCGGCTCACCGCGCCGCACCCGACGCGAGACCCAGAAGAAGGCCACTTTCGACAATTGGCTCAAGGATCTGGCCGAACTCAAGGTCGGTGACCCGGTCGTCCATGAAAGCCACGGCATCGGCCGCTACCTCGGCCTGGTCCGCATGGATCTCGGCCTCGGCGAGCAGGAATTCCTCGAACTGCACTACGCCAACGACGCCAAGCTCTTCGTCCCGGTCGCCCAGCTGCACGTCATCTCCCGTTATTCCGGCGCCGACCCGGAAAGTGCGCCGCTGCACACGCTCGGTTCCGGCCAGTGGGAAAAGGCCAAACGCAAGGCCGCCGAGCAGGCGCACGACACCGCGGCCGAACTGCTCACCCTTTATGCCGCCCGCGCCGCACGTGAAGGTCACGCCTTTGCCTTTGACGAAAACGATTACGAAGCCTTTGCTGACGGCTTTGGCTTCGAGGAAACCAACGATCAGGCCCAGGCCATCGCCGCGGTCATCGAAGACATGCGTTCGGGCAAGCCGATGGATCGCCTGGTCTGTGGCGATGTCGGCTTCGGCAAGACCGAAGTCGCCCTGCGCGCCGCCTTCTGTGCGGTGGCTGGCGGCAAGCAGGTCGCCGTGCTGTGCCCGACCACCCTGCTTTGCGAACAGCACTACCAGACCTTCGCCGACCGCTTCGCGGATTGGCCGGTCAAGATCGCTGAAATCTCTCGTTTCAAGACCGCCAAGGAATCGGCGCAAGCCCTCAAAGACCTGGCCGACGGCAAGATCGACATCATCATCGGTACCCACAAGCTGATCGGCAAGGACGTCAAGTTCAACCGCCTCGGCCT
>DAOLIO010000010.1:0-28275 GCA_035328505.1 Azonexus sp. | reverse complement strand
CTGGTGGAGGGGGAAGGATTCGAACCTTCGAAGGCAGAGCCGACAGATTTACAGTCTGTTCCCGTTGACCGCTTGGGTACCCCTCCGGAAGAACCCGAGATTATCCGGATGACCAACAGCACTGTCAACACATAAAAACAAAAGCCGGCTTGTAGCCGGCTTTTTGAGCATTTAAGCTGAAATTATTTCTGCGACAGAACCCAAGCAACCAATTTCTTGGCTTCGTCGTCTGTAACATTGTTGGGAGGCATCGGAATCTGACCCCAAGTACCCTTGCCACCCGCCTTGACCTTGGCGGCGAGCATGGCTGGCGCATTCTTGTCGCCCTTGTACTTGGCGGCCACGTCCTTATAAGCAGGACCAACCAGCTTTTTGTCGACGGCGTGACAGGACAGGCAGTTCTTCGCCTTGGCCAGAGCCTCGTCAGCGTGGACTTGACCTGCCATCACGATACCAGCGGCAGCCATCATGGCTACATACACAGCTTTCATATTCTCGCTCCAATTGTCGGTGGTAGATAAATCAGTGTCAGATGATAGAGCCGTTTTCCATTGCTTGCAAACAGGGATGCATGCGATTTGTCGCATCCACCCCTGCAAGTTTTAACGCAAAGTGGTCCGAGGCGTTGACAAAAACTCACGACGGCTTTGATGACACTGCCAGCAAGGCACCCGCTGTAACAAACAGGCCACCGAAAGCTCGATTCTGCAGACGAATGGCAACAGGATCGTTCAGCCAGCGCGCCAGATGGGCTGCCGTCAAGGCATACCCTGACATTACCACCAAGTCCGTCAGGCACAGCGTCACCGCGATCAACAGGTACTGGGATATCTGGGGCTGTGCCGGATTAACGAACTGGGGAACTAATGCACCAATAAAGATGATGGCTTTCGGATTCGTTAGATTGACGAGAATCCCTTGCAAAAACAATCCTTTTCGCCTTAACAGCGGTGCATTTGCGTTTACTGGTGTCGGCACAGCCCGCCATTTCTGTATTCCGAGCCAGATCAAATAGGCCGCCCCGATCAATTTGACCGCAAAAAAGGCAGCTTCCGATGCCGCAAGCACTGCCCCCAACCCAAGCGCAACGATCAAAAGATGAATCAGGATAGCGCTCTGGAGTCCGAGGATGGCGGCAAGCGCCGCCCAATAGCCATGCCTCATCCCCGTACTCATGCTGATAACCGCCCCCGGACCGGGGGTAATGGCGATCAGAATCGAAGCCAGCAGAAATCCCAGCCAAGTGGTCAGCGTCATTTGCGGCGCTGGATCTGCGTCACGTCGCGCACGGCACCCTTGTCGGCCGAGGTGGCCATCAAAGCGTAAGCCTGCAAGGCAGCCGAGACTACACGTTCGCGCGCAACTGGCTTCCACGCACCGTCGCCCTTGGCCTCCATGGCGGCACGTCGCTTGGCCAAGTCTTCGTCAGAAATGGCCAGCCGAATACTGCGGTTCGGGATGTCGATTTCGATGGTATCACCCTCTTCAACCAGACCGATTGCGCCGCCATCCGCCGCTTCCGGCGAGGCGTGACCAATGGAGAGACCCGAGGTGCCGCCGGAGAAGCGGCCATCAGTAAGTAGCGCGCAGGCTTTGCCCAGTCCCATCGACTTCAGATACGACGTCGGGTAAAGCATTTCCTGCATGCCCGGCCCTCCTTTCGGGCCCTCATAGCGAATGACCACGACGTCTCCCGCAACGACCTTTTCGCCAAGAATGGCTTCCACCGCTGCGTCCTGGCTTTCGTAAACACGGGCGCGACCGCTGAATTTCCAGATCGACTCATCGACGCCAGCCGTCTTGACGATGCAGCCATCCACCGCGATGTTACCGTAAAGCACGGCCAGACCACCTTCCTGTGAGTAGGCGTTGGCCTTGTTGCGGATACAGCCATGGGTTCGATCAAGGTCAAGCTCGTTGAACCGGCGATCCTGCGAGAAAGCAACCTGCGTGGGCACGCCCCCCGGGGATGCCTTGAAGAACTCGTGCACCTTGACATCGTGTTCGCGCACGATGTCCCAGCGATCGATCGCCTCACCCAATGTCCGGGCATGCACGTTGGGCACGTCGCGGTTGATCAGCCCCGCACGGTCGAGTTCACCAAGGATGCCCATGATGCCGCCAGCGCGATGGACGTCTTCGATGTGATATTTGTCGGTCATCGGCGCCACTTTGCAGAGGCAAGGCACTGAACGGGAAATACGGTCGATGTCCGCCATCGTGAAATCCACACCGGCCTCTTGCGCTGTCGCCAAGATGTGGAGCACGGTATTGGTCGAACCGCCCATGGCGACATCAAGGGTCATGGCATTCTCAAAGGCGGGCTTGGTAGCGATGGAACGTGGCAGTACCGATGCATCGTCCTGCTCGTAGTAACGTTTGCACAATTCGACAATCTCCCGCCCGGCACGCAGAAAGAGTTGCTTGCGGTCGGCATGGGTGGCAACTACTGTGCCATTACCAGGCAAACTGAGGCCGAAGGCTTCGGTCAGGCAATTCATCGAGTTGGCAGTAAACATGCCCGAGCAGGAACCGCAAGTCGGGCAGGCGGAACGTTCGATTTCATCCAGATCCGACTGCGAAACCGTGTGGTCGGCTGCCTTTACCATGGCATCGACGAGGTCGAGGTGAACGACCTGCCCCTGAATTTTGACCTTGCCAGCCTCCATCGGACCGCCGGAAACAAAAATCACCGGAATGTTCAGGCGCATGGCCGCCATCAGCATGCCCGGGGTGATCTTGTCGCAGTTGGAAATACAGACCATGGCATCGGCGCAGTGAGCGTTGACCATGTATTCAACGGAATCGGCGATCAGGTCGCGGCTGGGCAGCGAATACAGCATGCCGCTGTGACCCATGGCGATACCGTCGTCGATGGCGATGGTGTTGAACTCCTTGGCAACGCCGCCAGCCGCCTCGATTTCGCGGGCGACCAACTGCCCCATGTCCTTGAGATGCACATGGCCCGGCACGAACTGAGTGAAACTGTTGACCACGGCAATGATCGGCTTGCCGAAGTCGCCATCCTTCATGCCTGTGGCGCGCCACAGCGAGCGGGCGCCGGCCATGTTGCGACCATGGGTGGAGGTGCGGGAACGGTAATGGGGCATGGAAATCTCCGTCTGAATCTGGCGCCGACGTCATGTCATGGCGCGCGAACTATAATCGGCTAATTCTAGCCCACTCTGAACCTTCGATGCTTCTTCACCCGCAGTTCAATCCCATCGCCTTTTCGATCGGCCCGATCGAACTCCTGTCGCATACATTCGGGCCGCTGTCAGTGCGGTGGTACGGTTTGATGTATCTGGTTGCCTTCGTTCAATTTATTTTGCTCGGCCGCTATCGCATCAAGACCCGCCCGGCCATCCTTGATGCAGAGCAACTCGACGACCTGCTTTTCTACGGCATGCTCGGCGTCATCATCGGGGGCCGCCTCGGGCAGGTGTTTTTCTACGACCCTGGTTATTACCTGAGCCATCCGTTGGAGATTATCGCCGTCTGGAAGGGGGGCATGAGCTTTCATGGCGGCTTCCTGGGCGTATTGGTGGCGATGGGGCTGTGGGCACGCAAGCAAAGGATTAACTGGTGGGACATCACCGATTTCATCGCGCCGCTGGTGCCACTGGGACTTGCGGCGGGTCGCCTCGGCAACTTCATCAACGGCGAACTTTGGGGTCGCGTCACCGATGCCAGCCTGCCGTGGGCAATGGTCTTTCCGCAATCGGGCGACATGCTGCCCCGCCACCCCTCCCAGCTTTATCACATCGGCCTGGAAGGATTCGCCCTCTTTTCAATTTTGTGGCTTTTTTCCGGTCGACCGCGACCACGCCGTGCGGTGTCCGGTGTATTCCTGATTGGCTATGGCTGCTTCCGCTTCATCACCGAATTCTTCCGCGAGCCCGACGCCGGCATTTTCGGCCAGTCCTACACGATCAGCATGGGTCAGTGGCTGTCGCTGCCCATGGTCCTAGGCGGAGTCGTTTTGCTGGTACTTGCCTACCGCAAGAAATCTCTATAATTATGGATTACCTCAACCCAACAGGAATCGACTCATGACACGTCCGTTCAAGGTTCTCGGCATCCAGCAAATCGCCATCGGCGGCCCATCCAAGGAAAAACTGCGTACCCTGTGGGTCGAAAAATTCGGGCTGGAAATCACCAGCACCTTTGTTTCCGAGCGCGAAAATGTCGACGAAGACATCTGTGCGATGGGCACCGGCCCGTTCAAGGTGGAAGTCGACCTCATGCAGCCGCTGGATCCGGAAAAGAAGCCCGCCGTGCACACCACCCCGCTCAACCACGTTGGCCTGTGGATCGACGACCTGCCGAAGGCCGTTGAATGGCTGTCGGCCAACGGCGTACGTTTCGCTCCGGGCGGCATCCGCAAGGGTGCAGCCGGTTTTGACATCACCTTTCTGCACCCCAAGGGCAACGAAGAGTTCCCGATCGGCGGCGAAGGTGTGCTGATCGAACTGGTGCAGGCACCGCCGGAAGTCGTGTCAGCCTTTGCCAAGCTGGCCGCCCAATAAGCCTGCATGGCCGATATCCCCGAGCACGAACTCGAGGAAACCCGCGCGGCGCTCGCCCCCACCCTGGCGGCGACCGCCGCGATCCTGCCTTGGGTCACCAAGCCCCAAAAGGCGCGTTTTGACGCCAAGCTGAACGAGCGCTGGATTGCTGCCATGAACCGTCTGGCCGCAGCCTGGTCCGAACGAAATAGCACCAGGGCCGACGAAATCCGACCGGCCATATTCGGCCTTTATGCCATCGCCGTCGAAACGGCCGACGCCGACTGCCTGCGCCTCGGCGAAGCGCTGGCCGGCGCGGCCGATCGCCTTGAGGACAACGGGCACGCCCTTCGGCTGATTGCAGCCATGAGCGCCACCATCGAATCACTGAATGAAGTTGATGGCCTGGAACATGTGGCCTTCGCCAGACGCGCCAGTCACTTTGCCGGGCGACTGGAGGCCACGGCAACAACGGCGGACGATAATGATCGTTCCGTAGTACTCGACCAATTGTTTGTCGACGAGGCACTTGAACAAATCCAGCTCATGCGCGACGCCCTTGCCGCCTTGCCCGCTGACGCCTACGCGCTGACCACGGAATCCCTCAAGCTGGCCCAGCAGGCGGAGTTGCTGGAAATCTGGGGCGTCATGCATCTCGCCCGACAGCTGTCAGAGATGATCAGCCGCCACGCTGCTGATCTCGACAACGCTGAGGTCCTTGCACACGTGGACGATCAGCTCACCCGACTGCACAACACGATTGCTGCGGTCAACGCCTAATTTTGCCAAAAAACGAAAGAATTTCAGGTGCCGAAAACGGCCTTCAGGCGCTGGTCGGCCACTTGCACGGCGCGCCGCGCTTCGTCAGCCTCATATTCCACCAGCCCGAGAGTCACCAGATTGGCCACCGCGTGGGCAAACAACCCATGCGCTGAAGACCACGGCTGGCGTGAGCCGACCTGCTCAAGACAAAGCACCCCCTGCAATTCTCCACGAATGTGAATCGGGGTATCGAGCACGGCCGTCACGCCGTAGCGCGGCAAATAATCGACTGCGAACTCGGCCGTCAGCGGATGAAAGTAAGCATCATCGGCCGAAATGCAGCTGCCACTGCGCAAAGCCTGAAAATACACCGGATACTGCCTGGCCTTGATACTGTCCCCCTTGGAATGGCGGCCCGCCGACAGTTCATACAGATCAATGCAGCGCAACTCACGCTGGTGGTCCGTCAGCGCCCAGATGCTGACACGCTCGATACCGGACATTTGCGCGGCTGACTCGGTCAGGATGCTCAACATCATGTCGAGTGACGCCTCCTTGAAGTAGGCACCCCGCGACAAACTGGCAATGCCCTCCTGCAATTCGGCAGGTGACGGCAAGGTAGTCACCAACCGACGGGTACTCGGATTTTCCATAATTCTCAGCTAGCTTCAGCCCCGGAGGGCATATCGATAGCCCGAATTTTAGAAACCCCTGATAAATCGGCCGTGAAATCCTCCACACTGGCGCAAAACACTACATAAGCATATTACGATCAGCCCGGCCCCTGCGTCGTCTTGAAAATGAACGCGGCGCGCTCGATCTCGGTGATCCAGACCAGACCATCGCCATAATGTCCGGTCAGTGCCACTTCAGTCACGCGCTGAAAAATGTCGTCCGCCACCTCGTCCGGTGCAACGATCTCGATTCGCACTTTCGGGCTGTAGTCCGTCAACTCATCCTTGATCCTGACACGTGCGGGCACATGCCTCGACGGTGCGCTACAGCCCTCGACCTTGGTGACCGTCATACCGGGGAAGCCCGGCAGCACCACCAGTGCATCGCGTAAAATCGCCAGCTTGTTGGGGCGAATGATCGCCTTGATTTCCTTCATGCCTCGACCTCCTCTTCATCAAACCAGCGGTAAATGGTAGGCAAGACCAGCAGGGTCAGCAGGGTGCAGGTAATCAGGCCGCCAATCACCACGATGGCCAGCGGACGCTGCACTTCGGAGCCAGGCCCGCTCGAAAACAGGAACGGGATCAGGCCGAGCATGGCGACTGTAGCCGTCATCATCACGGGCCTGAAACGTAGCGTGGCACCTTCCACCACCGCGTCACGCACGCTCCGCCCCGCTTCACGCAAGCCTCGGATATAGGACACCAGCACCACACCATTGAGCACCGCAATGCCCCACAGCGCAATGAATCCCACTGACGCCGGCACCGACAGGTATTCGCCACTGACGAACAGCCCGATGATGCCGCCGATGGAAGCAAACGGCAGCACCGTAATGATCAGCGTGGCAAAGCGCAGCGAATTGAAGAGCAGGAAGAGCAGGAAGAAAATCGCTGCGATGGTGATCGGGATGATGATTTTCAAATGCCCAAGCGCCCGCTCCATGTTCTGGAACTGACCACCCCACTCCAGGTAATAGCCCTCCGGCAACTTGATCTGGCCATCCACCTTCTGCTGCAACTCGGCGACAAAACTGCCCAGGTCACGATCCTTCACATTGACCCCGACCACGATACGCCGCTTGCCCAACTCGCGCGAAATCTGCGCCGGGCCATCCATCACGCTGATTTTCGCCACGTCGGCCAAACGCGCCTGAGCCCCAGTGCGCGAGGTGATCAGGATGTTCGAAATCGCTTCGACATTATTCCGGAAGCTCTCCGGCAAACGAACGACACCCGGGAAGCGACGCTCACCCTCGAAAATCTCGGTTGCGACCTTGCCGCCCACCGCAGTCTCAAGCAGGTCGTTGACATCGGAAACGTTCAATCCAAGGCGCGCAATGGCCTGCCGATCAATATCGATGGACAAATACTGCTGCCCGCTGATCCGCTCGATGCGTAAATCCTGAGCGCCCTGCAAGGTCTGGGCGACCTTGCCGATCTGGCCAGCAATCTTCCTCAACTGATCGAGATCATCGCCAAAGACCTTGACGGCGATATCCGAACGCACGCCGGTCACCATTTCATCGACCCGGTCGGAAATCGGCTGGGCCATGACCACCTGAACACCGGGCAAGACCTTCAGTTTTTCGCGCATGGCGTCCTGAATATCCTCCTGCGTCCAGCCAGGTGGCCATTCGCTGCGCGGTTTCAGGCTGACAATAGGCGTCGACTCGTTCGGCCCCTGCGGGTCGGCTGGCGATTCGCCGCGACCCACGCCGGACACTGCAGACTTGACCCCCGGCACCTGCATGACCAGGCGCATGGCGTCCATTTCCATCTTGATCGACTCGTCGAGCGAGATGTTGGGCACCCGATTGATCCCCGGCACCACCGAACCTTCCTTCATTTCCGGGATGAAGGCGGTACCGAGGAAAGGCAGCGTGCCGATCGTCAGGACAAACGCGCCAACCGCCAGGATCACCGTCTTGCGCTCGTTGCCCAGCGCCCAGTGCAGCATCTTGAGATAACGCTGCTTCATGGCGGCAATCAGTCGGGTGTCGTGATCACCATCATGGGCCGGCGGCTTGAGCAGGTAGGTGGTCATCACCGGCGTCAGCGTCATCGACAGGACCAGCGAAATCGCCAGTGCGATGGCGATGGTATAGGCCAGCGGCGCAAACATCTTGCCTTCCATGCCCTGCAGGGTCATCAGCGGCAGGAACACGAGAATGATGATGCCAACCCCAAAGATGACCGGCGTTGCCACCTCAACCACCGCACGCAAAATCACCCGCAACTGGCTCTCGCCGCTTTTCGCGTGGCGCCCAAGTTGCAGGAAGGCGTTTTCAACCACCACCACCGAACCGTCAACCATCAAGCCGATGGCGATGGCGAGGCCGCCCAGGGACATCAGGTTGGCCGAGATACCCAGCTTGTTCATCGCCATGAAAGTCAGCAAGGGCGTCAACACCAGCGTCGCCACGACAATCAGCGAGGAGCGCACGTCACCAAGGAACAGGAAGAGAACGATGACGACCAGCGCCACCCCTTCAAGCAGCACCTTGGTGACCGTCCACAGCGCGGCGTCCACCAGTTCGGAACGGTCATAATACGGCGCGATCTTCAAACCATCGGGCAACATGCCCTTGCGGTTGATTTCCTCGACGCGCGTCTTGATCCGGCTGACGACTTCCTTGGCGTTGCCGCCGGCGATCATCATCACCACACCGCCGACCGCCTCGGTCGTGCCGTTCTTGATGACGGCACCCTGCCGGACATCGTGGCCGATCTGCACGTCGGCGACATCGCGAACGTAAACCGGGACGCCCTCCTTTTCCTTGAGCACGATGGCGCGCAAGTCTTCCAGATCGCGGATCAGACCCACGCCGCGAATCAGATATTGCTCGGCGTATTGCGGCAGGACGCCACCGCCCGCATTCGCGTTGTTGCGACCAACCGCCTGATAGACGTCGCCGACACTCAGCCCGAAATGCCGCAGCTTGTCGGGATTGACCAGCACCTGATACTGCTTGGCATAGCCACCCTGCGAATTGATTTCTGCAACGCCCGGGATCGAGCGCAACAATGGGCGAACCACCCAGTCCTGGGCGATCCGGCGCTTCATCAGCTCATCTTCGCTCAAGGCCCGGTCGCCGTCATCGGCACGCTCCAGCGTGTACTGATAGACCTCACCCAGCCCGGTCGACACCGGCCCGAGGACCGGTGTAATGCCGACCGGCAAACGCGATCCGACTTCAAGCAGGCGCTCCATCACCAGTTGCCGGGCAAAATAAACGTCTGTCTTGTCGTTGAACACCAGCGTGATCAGCGACAGGCCCGGCTTGTTCAGCGAGCGCATCTCCTCCAGCCCGGGCAGGCCGGTCATCGCGACCTCTAGCGGCACCGTGGCAAAACGCTCGACCTCTTCCGGCGAGCGACCCGGTGCCTCGGTGGCAATCTGAACCTGCACATTGGTCACATCAGGGAAAGCATCAACCGACAGTTTCTGCGCGGCATTCAGGCCGAAGAAAAAGAGGACCGTGGCAATGACGGCGACAATCAGGCGCTGCTTGAGCGCTGCACGAACGAGGGACTCGATCACGATCCCTCCATTGCCTTGCGATTGCGCTCGTTGTTCAGGTGAAAAGCGCCGTCAATCACCAGCTTTTCACCGCCCTTGAGCCCGTTGAGCACGACACGCAGGCCACGCTGCTCCGGCCCCAGCTTGACCTTGAGCAAACGGAAAGCGCCATCGCCTTCGGCCACGAAAACATGGTCCTCGTCATTTTCACGAACGACGGCGCTGGCCGGCACGACAAGGCGATCAACCGCCCGTGCTTCAATCAGCATCGACGCCAACATGGCCGGCTTGAGGCGACCATCACGGTTATCCAGTTCGGTACGCACCAGCACAGTCCGCGTTTCGGGATCGATGGTCTGACCGACAAATATCAGTTTTCCGACCAGCTTTTCATTGCCCAGCGCCGGCACTTCGATACTGACCGCCTGGCCGGTCTTGACCTGGCTGACCTGCTGTTCCGGCACTTGCGCCACGGCCCAGAGGCGCGACAGGTCGGCGATGACAAATAGCGAATCGGCCGGTTGCACGACCTGCCCCTGCGCCAGCTTGCGCTCGACGACCACACCACTGATGGTCGCCACCACCGGCGTCACCGAATCCACGGCGCCATGCTTGCCGAGACGATCGATGGCGGCCGGACTGACCCCGAGCAGTCTCAACTGATCCGCCGCAGCCCGCGCTTCAGCGACCGAGATCTGGAATTCGCTTTGCCGACGCTGCAATTCGGCGGCGGCGATCACGTCGGCGTCGAACAAGGCTTTGGCACGCTCGGCATTGCGCCGGTTGAGTTCGAGCTGGGCGCGGGCCTTCAAGTAGGCCAACTGCTGGCTCGACAGCTCACTGCTGTTCAGTTGGGCCAGCAACTGCCCCTTGCTGACTTCCTGCCCGAGCGTTGCATCGACTTTCGTCACACGACCGGTCACGGTTGCACCAATACGCGCCAGGCGCTGCTCGTCAAAATCAATGCGCCCAGCCACCCGCAGGGTTTCCGCTACCGCCTGTGTGCCGACTTCGGCCAGCTTGAGCTGGGCGATCAACTCGGCCGCCGGTGAGACCAGCATCGGGTCCTGCGCCTTCTGCGCCGACGTCTGATCGCTATCCTTGTTGCAGCCCGCCAGGATTGCTGCGGTCAACAGGAAAAAAAGTGCTTTTTTCATTTTTTTGCTTCTCCGGGCATCGCCCGCAGCCTTTCAATTTCAACCCAGGCCGAAGCCAATTCGTATCGCGCCGTAATCAATTCGGCGCGCGCGGCGCGATAGACGCGTTGGGCATCAAGCACTTCGAGAAAGCCACGCTCCCCGAAGCGATAGGCCGATTCAGACACTTTCAAGGCCGCCTCGGCCTGCCGGACAATACCGCCCTCCAGTGCGGTCACCTGCGACTGGGCGATTTCGTATTGCTGGTAGGCAATTTCCAGTTGCTGACCCAGCGAAAATTCCTGTGCCGCCAGTTCATGACGGGCCCGCGACAACTGTGCGGCCGCTTCGCCAACCGGGCCACTGCGCCGGTTCCACAACGGAATGGAGACGACCACCCCAAATTTTGACGCGCGGGTATCCGGATCTTCATCGACGCTCGCTTTCAACGCCAAACTGGGCCAGCGCTGGCGACGTTCAAGGTCTAGCTGATGCTGTGCACGCGCCATCTCGGCGCGCACGCGCGCCAGATCCGGGCTGGTTTCTGCCAGTTGCTGGCGCAAACCATTGATCGGCTGCAGCTCCGGGACATTGCTCAAATCCCCGGCAACTGCAAAATCAGCCGGCAGGGCGCCACCCACACTCTGCCGCAACATCGAACGCGCCTGCTCAACCCGGAATTCCGCAGCCTGAGCCGTTTTCTGGGCATTCAGCATTTCCGCATCGGCCTTGATCAGCTCAAAGCGCGGCGCCTCGCCGGTCTCGACACGCAGCGCAATGCGCGAACGAACGCTTTCCATCAAAGCCATATCCTCGCGGGCTGTTTTAAGTTCGGCCTCGCGACGCAGCACCTCAAAATACCGAAGGCGCAGACGGACCAGTGATTCCGCCTCGAAAATCCGCACCGTCGCCGTGGTCGCAGCCAGTCCGGCTTCCGCCGCACCGATCCGCGACGAACGTTGCCACGGCATGTCGAGCGGCTGGGTCACGCTGACGCTATGCGCATTTCCAGTATTGCCGCCCAATCCGCGCGGACGTGACGTTCCGCTCAGAAATTCAAGTTCCGGATTGGGAAATGCCCCGGCACTGTCCACCGCATAGCGTGCCGCCGTGACCTGCTCACGTGCAGCCAGCACGGAACGGCTTGACGCCATGGTCATCGCTTCCAGTTCGGAAAGATTGTATTCGGGTTGCGCGACGACCAGCGTCGCGCTCATCCCCAAAATGAACCCAATTGTTTTGGTGCAATGCATCACTGGCCTATTTGAGCAAACCGACGTCCATCAACATCCGCCATCAGCGGCGACCCAAAGCGGCAATCCGTTCTTCAAGCGGCGGGTGCGTCGCGAACAGCGACATCCAGCTGCGGCCACCGGCAATGCCCGAGGCCGCCATGTTTTGCGGCAGCGGTTCGGCATGCATGTTGCCGAGGCGGCGCAACGCGTTCTGCATCGGCACCGGCGAACCCATCAGGCCAGCTGCGCCTGCATCGGCGCGGAATTCGCGCTGGCGGGAGAACCACGCAACGATGATGCTGGCGAGCAAGCCAAACACCACTTCGCAAATCATGCTGGTCACCATATAGCCGATGCCCGGGCCGCTGTTTTCGCTATCGCCCCGACGCAGGAAGCCATCGACCACATAGCCGACGATGCGCGACAGGAAGACAACGAAGGTGTTCACCACCCCCTGGATCAGGGTCAACGTCACCATGTCGCCGTTGGCGATGTGGGCAACTTCATGGGCCAGCACGGCTTCGGCTTCGTCGCGCGTCATGCCTTGCAACAGGCCGGTGGACACCGCAACCAGCGAATTGTTTTTGGTGGCGCCAGTGGCGAAGGCATTCGGCTCGCCGTCATAGATGGCGACTTCGGGCATCGGCAGATTCGCGCGCTTGGCCAACTTGGCCACGGTATCGACCAGCCACATTTCCGTAGAGGAACTCGGTGCTTCGATGACCCGGGCGCCGACGCTCCATTTCGCCATGGTCTTCGACATCAGCAAGGAAATGAAGGCGCCACCGAAACCGATCACGGCCGCGAACGCGAACAGCATGCCGACATTCAGGCCGTTGGCCGTCAAGTAGCGATTGACGCCCAGCACACTGGTGGCGACGCTGAGAACCAGCATGACCGCCAGGTTGGTCACAAGGAAAAGGACGACTCGTTTCATTTGGAACTCCTCAAAAGAGAAACAGACGAATGATATTGCGTTGCAACAAACTAAAAAACCGGAGCAAAATGGAAACACTCTTCGATTTTTTCTGTAGAACTCATGACACCACTCAACTATAAACATCTGCATTACTTCTGGGTCGTTGCCCAGGAAGGCAGCATGACCCGCGCCGCCGAGCGGCTTGGCGTTGCCGTCCAGACGATCAGCGGCCAGCTTTCACTGCTCGAACGACAATTGGGCAAGGCACTGTTCAATTCTCAGGGAAGGGGATTGGTGCTGAGTGAAGCCGGCCGGGTCGCGCAAGGCTACGCCGACCAAATTTTTCAATTGGGCGAGGCGCTGACCGAAGCGGTCGAAACGAGCGGCAGCACGTCCACCCTCCGGCTGAAAGCCGGGATTTCGGACGGCATCCCCAAGTTGCTGGCCTATCGCCTGCTGTCCACGGTGACCAGCATGCCCGCCGATGTCCGCCTGATTTGCGACGAGGGCGAATTCGACACACTGCTCGCCGATCTCGCATTACATCGGCTTGATGTCGTCCTCACTGACCGACCCGCCCCGGCAGGCGGCAATCTCAAGGTGTTCAGCACACCGCTCGGTGAATTCGCCACGGCCCTGTTCGCCACCTCGGCGCTGGCCACGCGCTACCAGCAGGGCTTTCCAAATAATCTGGATGGTGCGCCCATGCTGTTGCCCACCCGCCACCACGCGCTACGCGGACACATTGACCGCTGGCTGGAAAACACGAACATCCGCCCCAAAATTGTGGGCGAATTCGAAGACAGCGCCCTGCTGACAACCTTCGGGCGCGAAGGGCTGGGTATTTTCCCGGCCCCGCTGGCCCTGGCCGAACAGATTTCGACGCAACTCGAAGCGGTGCCGCTCGGCCCGATGCTCGGCGTCAGCGAGCAGATTTACGCCATCTCCAACGAACGGCGCATTCGCCACCCGGCAGTTGAAGCCCTTTGTGCCGCAGCGCCGCAAGCGGGAATGACACCGGGGGTATAATTCCAGCCCCCAACGCAAATCAAAGAAATCGCCAATGTCGCTGTTCCGCAAGACCGCCCTTCTCGTCCTGAGCCTCGTCGTCACCTCACACGCCCTGGCCCAGCAGCTGCCCGTTCCTCCGTCGCTCGCCGCCAAATCATGGTTGTTGCTCGAAATGGGCTCGAACCAGATGCTGACCTCGGAAAAGCCGGACGAACGCCTCGAACCGGCCTCACTGACCAAACTGATGACGGCCTACCTGACCTTCGCCGCCATTCACAAGAAGACCATTGCCCTGGAGCAGGCCGTTCCGGTGTCCGAAAAGGCCTGGCGCACCGGTGGTTCCAAGATGTTCGTCAGGGTCGACACCCAGGTTCCGGTTGAAGACCTGATCAAGGGCATGATCGTCCAGTCCGGCAACGACGCCTGCGTGACGCTGGCCGAAGCCATCGCCGGCAGCGAGGAAAACTTTGCGCAGATGATGAACCGCGAAGCCCAGCGCCTGGGCATGAAATCATCGAGCTTCCGCAATTCCACCGGCCTGCCCGATCCGGAGCACTACACCACGGCACGTGACCTGTCCTTGCTGGCCTCGGCACTGATCCGTGACTTCCCTGAGGAGTACAAAAAGTATTACTCGATGAAGGAATACACCTATAACGGCATCACCCAGCCGAACCGCAACCGCCTGCTTTACATCGATCCGACGGTCGATGGCGTCAAGACCGGGCATACCGAAGCAGCCGGCTATTGCCTGATTTCCTCGGCCCTGCGCGACAAGCGCCGTCTGCTTTCCGTCGTTCTCGGCACTGCTTCCGACTCTGCTCGCGCCAGTGAATCGCAGAAACTGCTCAACTGGGGTTTCATTTCCTACGACGCCGTGTCGCTCTACACCAAGGATCAGGCCGTTGCGTCCCTGCGCGTCTGGAAGGGCGCCCAGAAAGAGGTCAAGGCCGGCTTTACCAGCGACCTGTCCATCGCCGTACCCAAGGGCTATGCCGACAAGGTCAAATCCGAATTCGTCGCCGAACCCCGCCTGATCGCCCCGATCGAAGCCGGCCAGAAACTTGGCACGCTGAAAGTCACCGTTGACGACAAGGTTTACGGCGAATATCCAGTGACGGCCCTTGAAAACGTGTCGCTCGGCAACATCTTCATTCGTATTCTCGACACGATTCGCCTCTGGTTCAACTAAGCTGATGACCCCCTACGTCGCCGACCCGATCTATCTGAATGGTCGCTTTCTGCCACTGGCGGAAGCGGGCATTTCGCCGCTGGATCGCGGTTTTCTGTATGGCGACGGGGTCTATGAACTGATCCCGGTCTATTCGCGCCGGGCGTTTCGCATCGACGAGCACATTCATCGGCTGCAGATGACGCTGGACGGCATCAAACTGGCCAATCCTCTCAGCGCCGATGGCTGGAAAGCGGTTGTCCTGACCCTGATCGAGACCGCCCCCTGGGACGACCAATCGATCTATCTGCAGATCACCCGTGGCGCCGACGACAAACGGGATCATGCCTTCCCGCCGGCCAGCGTGCCGCCGACCGCCTTCGCGTTCGCTTCGCCATTGGTGACCACCCCTGCCGAGGTACGCGCCACCGGCGTTGCGGCGATTACCGTGCCCGACCTGCGCTGGTCGCGCTGCGACCTCAAGGTCATCTCGCTGCTCGCCAACATACTGGCCCGCCAGCAAGCTGTCGAGCAAGGCTGCGCCGAGGCGCTGCTGATCCGCGACGGCTTCATGAAGGAAGGTGCGGCCTCGAACATCTTCATCGTCAAGGATGGCGTGCTGTGCGCGCCGCCCAAGACGCAACTGATGTTGCCGGGCATTACTTACGACGTCATCCTCGAACTGGCCCAACGCCACGGTCAACCGGTAAAAATCGCCGAAATCGAAGAAACTGAACTTCGTGCCGCCGACGAGGTCTGGATGACCTCATCGACCAAGGAAATTCTGGCGATCACCACACTGGATGGGCACCCGGTCGGCACGGGCAAACCCGGCCCGCTGGGCGAGCAGATGTGGCAGTGGTATCAGGATTTCAAGAACAGCGTAATGCGCAAAGGCTGACATGGCTTCGTACAAGGACACCCTCCTCGAATTTCCCTGCGAATTTCCCCTGAAGATCATGGGCAAGGCGGATGACAAGCTGGCTCAGGTCGTCCTCGACATTGTCACCGTGCACGCGCCGGACTTCGATGGTGCAACGATGGAAATGCGGGCCAGCGCCGGCGGCAACTATCTCAGCCTGACCTGCACCGTTGTCGCCCGTTCCAAGCCACAACTCGATGCGCTGTACACCGATCTGAGCGGCCATCCGATGATCAAAGTGGTGCTGTGACCCCTGTCGTCAAACGCCTCGGGCAGGTCGACTATGCCCCGACCTTCCAGGCCATGCAGGACTTCACCGCTGCACGCACGACTGAAACGCCGGACGAAATCTGGATCGTCGAGCATCCGCCGGTTTACACCCTTGGCCAGGCCGGCAAGCCAGAGCACATCCTGCACGATGTCGGCATCCCCATCGTCAAGATCGACCGCGGCGGCCAGGTCACCTACCACGGCCCCGGCCAGGTCGTGATCTATCTGTTGCTCGACCTGGCGCGCCTGAAAATCAAGGTGCGCGAACTGGTCACCGCCATCGAGCAGGCCGTCATCGACCTGCTGGCAAACCATGGGGTCACTGCTGACCGCCGCGACGGCGCGCCCGGCGTCTACGTCGGTGATGCCAAGGTTGCAGCCCTCGGCCTGCGCATACGAAACGGCTGCTCCTACCACGGCGTATCGCTCAATGTCGATATGGATCTTTACCCATTTACAGCGATCAATCCCTGCGGCTATGCTGGGCTCAAGGTCACCCAGACCAAAGATCTGAATATTCCGCTCGCGCCCCAAGAGGCTGGCGAGCAACTCTCACAACACCTGCTGCGGCAATTGGACAAACAACATGGCTGAAAAAGGCGTCAAGCAAAAAGGCGAACTCAAAACCGCGCGCATCCCCATCAAGATCGTGCCGGTCGACGCGCCGCTGCGCAAGCCGGAATGGATACGCGTCAAGGCCGGCAACAGCGCCGGGCGCTTCGGCGAAATCAAGACCATGCTGCGCGAAAAGAAGCTGCATACCGTCTGCGAAGAAGCCGCCTGCCCCAACATCGGCGAATGCTTCGGCCGCGGCACGGCGACCTTCATGATCCTCGGCGATATCTGCACCCGACGCTGTCCGTTCTGCGATGTCGGCCACGGCCAGCCGCTGCCGCCGAATCCGGATGAGCCGCGCGAACTGGCCGAGTCAGTCGCCATGCTGAAACTGAAATATGTGGTCATCACCAGCGTCGACCGCGACGACCTGCGGGACGGCGGGGCACAGCACTTCGTCGACGTCATCCGGAACACCCGCGAACTGTCGCCGACCACTACCGTCGAAACTTTGGTTCCCGACTTCCGCGGCCGCATGGATGTCGCCCTGGAAGTCCTCGGCGGCGCCCTTCCCGACGTGCTCAACCACAACATGGAAACCGTGCCCCGCCTCTACAAGCAGGCACGCCCGGGCGCCGACTACGCGCATTCGCTCGAATTCCTCAAGCAATTCAAGGCCCGCTACCCGAACGTCTCGACCAAATCCGGTCTGATGGTCGGTCTCGGTGAAACGGACGAAGAAATTCTCGACGTCATGCGCGACCTGCGTGCCCACGACGTTGAAATGCTGACCATCGGCCAGTACCTCGCCCCGTCCGGCCACCATCTGCCGGTCACCCGCTACGTCCATCCCGACACCTTCAAGATGTACGAAGAAGAAGCCAAAAAGATGGGCTTCACCGGCGCCGCCTGCGGACCGATGGTGCGTTCCAGCTACTGGGCTGACGAACAGGCACACAGCGCCGGCGTCGCCTGATTTGGCCGGTGCTTGAGCCGCCATCACGCGTGCTGCGGTCAACCGGAAAAAACAGCCAAAAATAAAAATCCCCGGCATCAGGTCCGGGGATTTTTTTGTCTTATTTCTTGAGGGACGGCGGCGGGGATGGTGGTGTCCCCGGTGGCGGCGGGGGAATCCCGGCGTCCTGGGCGCGAACCGGCGCCGAATAACTCATGTTGGCCGGCACCGGTACGCGATGTCCCTTGCTATACATGCACTGAATATAGGCATTGTCGTATTGACGCTGCGTGCCAACGCCGGAAGCCCGTGCAGCGTCGCTACCCACAGCGCTACCCATCAGCAAGCCCGCACCCGCACCGACCGCTGCGCCCTGGCCGTTGCCGCCAATGGCCGCGCCTGCCAACGCACCGACGGCCGTACCAACGGCTGCGCTGGTGATCGCCGACTCACGGGCGCCGTCCTGAGCCGTCTTGCCACCAACCTGATAGTAGGCAAACTGGCGGCAATCCATGTCATCGGCCCGGAAGCGATCAAAACTTTGTCCGGTACCCGGCAAGACCATCACACTCGGCCCGGTCGGCATCACCGTGCAGGCCCCGAGGAGGAGTGCAGCCCCCACAACGCCGAGGCGCGAGGCAAATTTCGTATCAACCATCTTATTTCTCCGGTTGCGGCAAAACTTTCTGCCAGCCTTCGGGACATTCCTTGACATAGGGGTAGTACCCTTTGGCGCTCTTGCAGTAATACCAGAACGACTGTGCAGCAGGTTGCGACTGCTCGATATACACCGGTGGCTGCGACGGCGGCACGACGACCACCTGCGGCGGGTAATAGTAGGGCGGCGGATACCAGACCGGCCCCCAGACGGGACCGCCGATATAGACGCCGACATTACTGCGCCAGCCGTGCGCCCAAGCCCCACCCGTTCCAGCCAGAAACAGGGCGAGCATTAAAACAATGAATTTTTGCGCTTTCATGATGAGACCCGATCTACCGATAACTCACTTGTACGATAGCCAATTATCGGCAAACCGGGCCAACAAAATTGCTACAGTTTGTAAGCGCCCATCAAAGCAGCTTCAGACGCTTTGCCGCTGCACGCAACTCCCCGCGGAAATTCGGATGCGCAATGCCGATCAGCGCCTCGGTACGCTGCTTGGCGGTCTTGCCGCGCAACGCTGCAACGCCAAATTCGGTTACCACATAGTTGATGTCGTTCTTGCTGGTCGACACATGCGTACCCGAACACAGGGTCGGCACGATGCGGGAAATGGTGTCATCCTTGGCCGTCGACGGCAAGACGATGAAGGCCTTGCCGCCATTGGAGCGGTTGGCGGCACGCACGAAATCGGACTGGCCTCCGGTGCCGGAATAGGGCACCGGACCAAGGCTTTCCGAACCGCACTGGCCAAGAAAGTCGATCTGCATCGTGGCATTGATGGCGTGGAGATTATCGTTCTTGCCCGCCAGATAAGGGTCATTGGTGAAATCAACCGGGTGCATTTCAAGCGCCGGATTGCGGTGCATGAACTGATAGAGCTTTTTCGACCCCAGTGCGAAGGTGGCCAGCATCTTGCCCGGATGGTAATTTTTCTTGCGATTGGTAATGACGCCGGCTTCCACCAGCGACATGATGCCGTCACCGACCATTTCGGTGTGGACGCCCAGATCGTGCTTGTCCGTCAGCTGCATCACCACGGCATCCGGAATACCGCCATAGCCGATTTGCAGCGTGGCGCCATCGGGAATCATGTCGGCGACGTATTTGCCGATAGCCTCCTGAACAGGACCGATCTTGGGCAGGCCAACCTCCAGGATCGGCTCGTCGCTCTCGCAAAGTGCGGCCACTTGCGAAATATGGATGTGACAATTGCCATTGGCGAAAGGAACGTTCGGATTCACTTCCAGCACGACGACGCGAGCCCGATTGATCGCGGCCATGGTGTAGTCGGCTGCCAGCGCCAGGGAGAAATACCCGTGCTCATCCATCGGCGATGCCATGCTGAACACCACATCCGCCGGCATCAGGCCACGGTTGAGCAATTGCGGCATTTCCGAGAAATAGGCAGGAATAAAATCAACCCAGCCTTCCTTGCCGCCCGGACGCGTGGCACCGCTGTAAAAATAGGCGGTGTGGCGGACGTTATCGACCGTTTCCGGATCAATATAACCAAACTTGCGCACGGCCAGAATCTGCGACACCTGCACATCTCGAAAATCCCGCCGCGCGTCGGACAAAGCCGTCAACAGGCTGGGGGGTTCCCCCACGGCGGTCGGAACAACGATGGTGTCACCATTCTTGACAACACGAATAGCATCGGCGGCAGACATGCGTTTTTGCTGGTACAAGGCCTGGACGGACATGCGCTCTCTCCACTAGTTATTTTTGAAAAAAATTAATGCTCGCATAGCGGTCAGACCAATAGGCTGACCAAGATCAAATTCAATTCTAATTGCATTGCCTGCGTCAAGGCTTGCGATTGCTGCCGGCAACCATGCGAATTTCAAACAGTCTGCACTCCAGCGGGCCGTTGAACAGCGGTGTCTTGCGGCTCGGCTTGAGGCCGACCAGCTTGGGCAAACGCAGGTCAGCGGTAAAGAAGAAGCAGTTCCAGCCGGCCCAGTGCTTTTTCAGCGCGGAGCCAAGTTCAGGATAGAAGGCGGCCAGCGCATCCTGCTCGCCAATCCGTTCGCCATAGGGCGGATTGGCCACCATGATGCCGTGATCGGTCAGCGGCTGGGCATCCAGCAGATCCTGGCGGTCGACCGTGACAATCCCGCCAAATCCGGCCTCCTGCAGATTGCGCCGGGTCGCCCGGACGGCCTTGTCGTCGATGTCGTAACCACGGATGTCCATCGGTTCTGCCGGCTTGACGCGCGCCTCGGCAGCCGCCCGGATATGGGCCCAGTTCACCGCCTCGAAGCTCTTCAGCATCTCGAAGGAAAAACCGCGATCCAGCCCCGGTGCCCGGTCAAGCGCCATTTGCACGGCTTCCAGCAGGAAGGTGCCGCTGCCACACATCGGATCAACCAACGGGGTGCCGGGCTGCCAGCCGGTAATCTTAAGGATGCCGGCGGCCAGATTTTCCTTCAGCGGCGCGTCGATACTGGCCTTGCGGAAACCGCGCTGCCAGAGCGGCTGGCCGGAGGTGTCCAGATACAAGGTACACTCGTTTTCAGACAGGAATACATGAACGCTGACATCCGGATTGCGTGTCTCAATATTCGGACGATCGCCACGATCCTCGCGGAAACGGTCACAAATGGCGTCCTTGACGCGCAGCGTGACAAAATCCAGCGACTTGAGCGGGCATTTGATCGCCGTGGTCACCACGCGCATGGTGCGCGTCACATCAAAATGATTCGGCCACAACTGGCGGACGGCCAGTCGGTAGATATCCTCTTCCTTGGCGTATGGCCCTTTGACGATGTGCCACAGGATGCGCGTGGCCAACCGTGACTCAAGGTTGGCGCGATAGCAGACCGACCAGTCGCCGGCAAAGAAAACGCCGCCGTGCGTCGCCTTCAGCTCTTCGCCGCCGACTGCTCTCAGTTCTTCGGCCAGCAGTTCTTCCAGCCCGCGCGGGCAAATTGCGAAATATTTGTTCATGTCAGAAAGGCTTCAGGACCACGAGAAAAAGGACAATCAGCAGGATAAGCACCGGCAATTCGTTGTAGAAACGGTACCAGATGTGGGTCTTCCTGTTGTTTGCATGCTGGAACTGCTTCAGTACCCGGCCGCAATGCCAGTGATAGACGGCCAGTACCCCAACCAAGGCTGTCTTGGCATGCAACCAGCCGCCCCCAAACCCGTAGCCGAACCATAGCCAGAAGCCGAGGGCCACGGCGAGGACGCCCAGCGGCGTCATGAACTTGTACAGCTTGCCCGCCATCAGCAACAGCCGGTCGCGCTCGGCCGTGCTGTCCGGCGGCACCATCGCCAGATTGACAAAAATGCGCGGCAGGTAGAACAGGCCGGCAAACCACGAAATTACCATCCAGATATGCAGTGCCTTTACGACGAGCATGCGACTCTCCTTGTGCGCGCCTCAGCTATCCCGACGTCAACCGTCGGGTACGCGAGGCGCAGTTTTAATTCTTTTTTCAAACGTTGATTGCCGATACGCCGTGATTCGCGCATGAAGGACATCTGCATGGGCGACAACGATTGTTCAGCTTCCTGTCGCGAGATGCGAGGCGGCCGGGGCAGTTCGAAGGCATCGGCCACACGGTCGAAATACTCGGCCATCTTCAGATCGGAATCATCGACGACATTGTAAACGCGGCTGGCACCGCCGTGCCTGAGCGCAGCGATGCAGGCCGCGGCCAGATCATCGGCGTGAACGTGATTGGTGAAGGCATCATCCGCATCATTCAAGGCCGGCAAGCCGCGTTTCAGACGGTCCAGCGGCAAACGGTCGGCGGCATAGATGCCCGGGGCGCGCAGGATGGAAACGGCCACCCCCGTGCTTCTGCCCCAGGCGCGCAGCCTGCGTTCCGCATCTACGCGGCGACCCGCGCGTGCGCTTTCGGGATTCGTGCGTCGCACTTCGTCGATTCGTGCGCCGCCACAATCACCGTAAACCCCTGTCGTACTTACGTAAATGAGCCGCCGTGGTAGACTTTTGGCTGTGCCCAGCGCCGCCAGAAGGTTGCGGGTGCGTGTGTCGTGCCCGCCTTCACCGGGCGGCGGCGCCAGATGCAGGATCACATCGGCCAGTCCGGCGATACGCTGCAGACTGCCGCGGTCGTCAAGATCGGCCAGCACCGGCGTCGCACCCGCCTCGCGCCAATCGGCGGCACGTGCAGGGTCGCGCAGCAGTGCATAAACGCGCGCGCGCGTCGGGCACTGAGCAAGGCGGTAAAGAATGCGGCGGGCTACGTCCCCGCTGCCGACAATCAGGATTTTTTGCACGGCTGCATTGTAGCCGACCAGCAAGGGGAACAAATGAGCTACCAAATCACTGTCCAGCCCAGCGGCCGGCAGTTTGTTGCCGAAGGCGATGAAACGCTGCTTGACGCTGCGCTACGCCAGGGACTGACGCTGCCCTATGGCTGCAAGGATGGCGCCTGTGGTTCCTGCAAAGGTAAAGTGCTGAGCGGCACGGTCGATCACGGCAAGGCTCAGCTGGCGGCCCTCAAGGACGACGACAAGGCAGCCGGTCTGGCGCTCTACTGCTGTGCCAGCGCGCGCTCCGATCTGGTCATCGAATGCAAGCAGGTGCGACTGGCGGGTGACATTCCGGTCAAGACGCTGCCGTCGCGCATTGAAAAGCTGGACAGGCTGGCGCCGGATGTCATCGCATTGCACCTGCGCCTGCCAGCCAGCGAACGCCTGCAATTCTGGGCCGGGCAATACATCGACATCCTGCTCAAGGACGGCAAGAAGCGCAGCTATTCGCTGGCCAATGCACCGCACGACGACGCCTTCCTGCAACTGCATATTCGCCATGTGCCGGGCGGCTTGTTCACCGATCAGGTCTTCTCGACCCTGAAGGTGCGCGACATCCTGCGTTTCAATGGCCCGCACGGCAGCTTCTATTTGCGTGAGGATTCGCAGAAGCCGATGATCCTGTTGGCCGGCGGAACAGGTTTTGCGCCGATCAAGGCCATCGTCGAACACGCCATCGCCGAAAAATGTGAACGCCCCATGCACATTTACTGGGGTGCCAAGGCGCGGGTCGATCTCTATCAGAACGCGCTGCCGGAAAGTTGGGCTGCCGATCACGCCAACATCACGTACATCCCGGTCTTGTCCGAACCCGCCGCCGGCGACAACTGGCAGGGACGCACGGGCTTCGTCCATCAGGCCGTGCTCGCGGACTTCGCGGATTTATCCGGCTATCAGGCCTACGCCTGCGGCGCACCGGTGATGATCGATGCGGCCAAACGTGATTTCATGATCAACGGATTGCCAGAAGAAGAGTTCTTCGCCGACGCCTTCACGTTTTCGAGTATTTGATTTTTGGCCGATTTTTCCGGTTGACCGTGGCGACCAGCAAAACATCGACAATTTATCCACAATGCCTGCATGAATTTTTCACGCTGCGGCGCAGCATTCCAGCCGGGCGTTAGCGGGCAGACCTCTGCTCGGCAAGAGGCGGCCAGCAATGACATCTCAATGTTTTCCGCTCTCGTGACCGCTTCGGCCGTGCTGCCAGTCACTGTAGTAGACTCATCTCCACTGTTTTCGTCGTAGCGTCCCTGAATGAAACCACTCAATATCCTGCTGGCCGATGATACAAAATCAGTGGGACATTTTGTCTCCGAATACTTGCGTGAGGCCGGGCATCAGGTCACTTACGTGCAGTCGGGTGAAGAAGCAGTCGAAGCCTATAAGCAGCAGCCCTTCGATCTGGTGCTGATGGATGTCGTCATGCCTGGCATGGGTGGCTTGGCGGCCGTGAAACAGATCAAGGCCATCCCCAGCGCAATCTGGGTTCCGATCATCGTCATCACGGGCCTCGATGCAGAGGAAGACATTCTCGGCGCCTTTCTGGCCGGTGCCGACGATTACATGGTCAAGCCACTCAAGCCAATCACACTGGACATTCGTATCCGCGCGATGATGCGGATTGCTGCGATCCAGCGCTCCTCCACGGCGGTCATCGACAGCGTTATCGAAGGCATTATCCAGATTAACGGCGCAGGAAGAATCAGTCGTTTAAACAAGGCCGCAGAGTCCATCTTCGGCTATACCGAAGCCGAAGTGCTCGGCAAGAACGTCAATATGCTGATGCCGGCGCCGTATAAAGAAGAGCACGATGACTACCTCGCCCACTACGCGGAGACTCGTCAGGCAAAGATTATCGGCATCGGACGCATCGTCACCGGCCTGCGAAAAAATGGAGAAACGTTCGCAATGCACCTCGGTGTTACCGAGGCGGCCACGCCAGAAGGCAACTTCTTCGTCGGTCTTGTTCGCGACATCTCCGAACATGAGGCAGCTCGCGCAAACGCCGAGGCATTGGCGCAGCTGAATGCTGAACGCGAGCGATTTATCCACACCATTACCGACGCGATCCCCGGCATGGTTTTCTATTGGGACCACACCCTGCTCTGCCGTTTTGCCAACAATCGTTATCTTGAATGGTTCGGCAAATCGCCAGAGGAACTCATTGACATCGTGACGATCCGGGAACTGATGGGCGAGCCACTATTTGCAGTCAATGAACCCCACATTCGCGGAGCGCTGGCCGGTGTCAATCAACACTTCGCGCGCACCCTCACCAAACCAGATGGAACAGTCGCTCACGCCTGGACATCCTATGTGCCAGACATTGACAGTGCGGGTAGGGTGGTTGGATTTTTCGTCCTGGTCACTGACGTGACGCCGCTCAAGGAAGCAGAAGCAGCATTGGAACTGGCCGCCAGCGTGTACAGGAACACCGACGACGGGATCACGGTGACCGACGCGAACGGGGCTATCCTCTCGGTCAATCCTGCCTTTACCAGAATCACCGGCTATCCCGCCGAGGAAGTCATCGGAGAGAACCCGCGCATCCTCAAGTCGAATCGGCACGACCAAGCTTTCTATGCGGCCATGTGGCAAGACATAAACGCCAAAGGTCGCTGGGAAGGGGAATTGTGGAATCGCCGCAAAAATGGGGACATTTATCCCGAACGAATGGTCATCACCGCGATACGGGACGCTGCAGGCGAAGCACATCGCTATGTGTCCGTGTTCAATGACATTACAGCCCTTTGGCGAAAAGATGAGCACGTCAGGCACCTGGCCTTTCACGATGCCTTGACCGATCTACCAAACCGTACCTTGCTGCTGGAGCGGCTTGATCGCCAGATAGCCATGTCAGTACGTGAGCATCGAGAACTGGCCGTCATGTTTCTTGACCTTGACGGATTCAAACTCGTCAACGACACACTCGGCCACGAAGTCGGCGACGACGTATTGAAGACGGTCGCTCAGCGCTTATTGACCATCGTCCGGCAAGCAGACACTGTGGCCCGACTGGGAGGCGATGAGTTTGTAATAATCCTCGACAACCCGGCAGATCGGGACGAGGTCGCCCATATCGCCAGCCGTATCATTGCCACAGTGGGCGAACCCATGAACCTTCAGCCCAGGACCGCGCAGGTGAGTACTTCGATCGGCATTGCCATGCTCCCCGCTGACGGGGAAACACCTGCTGACTTGATCAAGAACGCCGATACAGCCATGTACGCGGCAAAGATGTCCGGCAAGAAAATTTTCCGGTTTTTTGATGCGACCATGACGGCTCATCTGTGCCGAGAAGCCGGCAGGCTTGCAGAAACCACCGGGACTCTTGCGACACGTCGGGGATCTCTGCCCTGCTACCTCAATGGCAGATACCGATGACAACGCCAGGCAGCCGAGCCTGCCCGGCGCAGCCAGTCCCGGAACGCGTCCACTCCAAATTTGCGCCAGCAGTAGAGTGGCGCCGTTTAGCCAAGGTTTACCGTGTCCAGGCGCAACCCTTCAACACCTGCCCATTCAAATCGAGCGTTGCCGTCCAGGCAAAAACACCCTTCATGTCGGCATCCCGGCACAGCAATCGGTCGAGGCGTACCGAGAGTTTGTAGGACTCGTTCGCACCGTCGTAGCGCGTGACCTTGCCTTCGGTACGAAATTCCTTGTAGGGCAGGACCACTTCCGGGTTCCCGTAGCGCCGTAACTGAACGAACTCGCCGCCGGCCACCAGCGCCCAAGCCGGATCATTACCCGCCGCACGCCATGACTCCGCCTTGCTACCCTGCATCTGGCAGCGCCCTTCGACGCGCGCCATGTTCACTGCCGAAGCCTTCAACGTGCCGTTGTCGAACACGCCAAGCAGCTCGACATAGAGCCGCTTGCCGGCCGCCAGACCGACACTGTTCAAAATACTGATGACGCTGCCATCCACCGAGACATCTTCAACGATGGCAGCGCTGCGCTCGTGGCAAGGAGCGAACATGAGTCGATCGCCCTGCTGCAGGAGCATGCCGTAAACCATTTTTGGCAGGCTGTTGAGCAGTCTGGTTTCTTCAGCGTGCAGCACGGTAGCCAGCAGGGTGACGGCCAATGCAGCAAACGTGCGGCGAAATTTCATGGCGGGGAATCCTGAAAAAGACAACGCCGGCATGCTGACCTGCCGGCATAGCCAAACGTTTGAAGCATCTCGGCAAACGAGTCGATGAATCATGCCGTCATGAAGACCGGCATCAGCCCGCTTCAAGCTTTTTCGGGCAGGACAATATTGACTTCAAGCACTTCGTAATTGCCCTGTTTTTCGAGCGAGACCCGGATGTCGTCGGTGTTCACCTTGACGTACTTGGAGATCACGGCGATCAGTTCACGCTGCAGGTCGGGCAGGAAGTTGGCACTGCTGCCGCCGCCATCGCGCTCGTGGGCGATGATCAGTTGCAGGCGTTCCTTGGCCACCTGGGCCGTCTTCGGCTGGTTGCCGAACAGTTTCTGGAGCCAGGACATGTCACTTGCCTCCGAACAGGCGCTTCAGGAGGCCCGGCTTGACGTAATCGACGAAGCGCAGCGGCTTGTCTTCGCCCAGGAAGCGGCCGATGACGTCGTGATAGGCCTCGGCGGCATCGGTTTCCTTCTGATGGATGACCGGGGCGCCCTGGTTGGAAGCCTGCAGCACTTCCTCGGATTCCGGGATTACGCCAATGATCGGCACGCGCAGGATTTCCTGGATGTCCTTGTACGACAGCATTTCGCCGGCTTCGACGCGGGTCGGGTTGTAGCGGGTGATGAGCAGGTGTTCCTTGACCGGCTCGCGGCCTTCGATGGCCCGGCGCGACTTGGCCTGCAGGATGCCGAGGATGCGGTCGGAGTCGCGCACGGACGAGACTTCCGGATTGGTCACGACCAGCGCCTCGTCGGCAAACGTCAGGGCCATGATGGCGCCGGATTCGATACCGGCCGGCGAGTCGCAGACGATGTAGTCGAAGCCCTGGTGTTCGAGTTCCTTGATGACTTTCTCAACGCCCTCTTCGGTCAGCGCATCCTTGTCGCGCGTTTGCGAGGCGGGCAGCACGTAGAGGTTGTCGGTGTGCTTGTCCTTGATCAGCGCCTGGGTCAGCGTCGCTTCGCCGTTGATGACGTTGATCAGGTCATAAACGACGCGGCGCTCGCAGCCCATGATCAGGTCGAGGTTGCGCAGGCCGACGTCGAAGTCGATGACGGCTGTCTTGAAGCCGCGCATGGCGAGGCCGGAGGAGAAGCTGGCGCTGGTGGTGGTCTTGCCGACCCCGCCTTTGCCGGAAGTTACGACGACGATTCTGGTCACGGTGATTTCTCTTTGGGTAAGTTATAAGAATAGGGTTAGCGTAGCGCCAGCGGAACAATGGTCAGCCGAAGCTCGCCGCCATCCTCGACGAGGCTGACGGTGGCCGGCTGACGAAGCAGTTCGGCCGGCACGCCTGCTTCAAAGGTTCGATACAGGCCGGCGATGGAAAGCAGTTCGGCTTCCAGGCTGGTGGTAAAGATTCGGGCATCCTTGTCGCCGCTGGCCCCGGCCAGGGCGCGGCCGCGCAACGGGGCGTAAACGTGGATGTTGCCGTCGGCAATCACCTCGGCGCCGGCGCTGACCATGGCAGTGACGATCAGGTCGCAGCCCTTGGCGTAGAAGCGCTGGCCGGAGCGTAGCGGTTTG
>DAOLIO010000009.1:0-28696 GCA_035328505.1 Azonexus sp. | reverse complement strand
CGTGGCCTGTCAGTAAACAGTTGGCATCAGCGGTGCCGACTGCCCGTGCGGTGTTGCTGCGGTCCACCCGGTTTTTGGCCGGTTTTGGGTGTTTGCGGACGCCCCTGCTGCGGCTTGCGCGGACCACGCGGCGGTTGAACCGGGCGCGGCGCTGCGTGGGCGGATTGTTCGAAACCGGGGATGACGATCCGTTCCAGCGACCGCTTGATCAGCTTTTCAATATCTTTCAATTCGCCACGTTCGTCATGGCAAACCAGCGAGAGCGCTTCACCTTCCATGCCGGCACGACCCGTGCGGCCGATGCGGTGCACATAATCTTCCGCGATGTTCGGCAGCTCGTAATTGATGACGTAGGGCAGCGCATCGATATCGATGCCGCGCGCCGCGATATCCGTGGCCACCAGCGCAACCAGCTTGCCTTCCTTGAAATCCGTCAGGGCGCGCGTCCGTGCGCCTTGCGACTTGTCACCATGGATGGCGGCTGACTTGATACCTGCCTTGTCCAGCGTTTTGGAGAGCGCATCCGCACCGTGCTTGGTGCGGGCAAAAACCAGCACCTGATGCCAGCCACGGGTTTGGAACAGGTGACACAGCAGTTCTTTTTTCTTTTCGCGATCTGTTTCGATGACGCGCTGAGTCACTGTCTCGGCAGCCGTATTGCGTGCGGCAACATCGACTGACGCAGGATTGTTGAGCAGGCCGGCGGCCAGTTCGCGGATATCCGGCGAGAAGGTGGCCGAGAACATCAGGTTCTGGCGCTGCTTGGGCAACAAGGCGATGATCTTGCGAATGTCGCGGATGAACCCCATGTCGAGCATGCGGTCGGCTTCATCGAGGACGAAGATTTCAATCTTTGACAGGTCAACCGTGCGTTGCTGCACGTGATCGAGCAAGCGACCCGGGGTGGCGACGAGCACATCGACACCGCGACGCAGGTTGGCGATCTGCGGGTTGATGCCGACGCCACCAAAGACCGCCAGCGACGTGACCGGCAAATGCTTGCCGTAGGTGCGGACACTCTCCTCAACCTGGATGGCCAGTTCGCGCGTCGGTGTCAGGACCAGGACACGCGGCGTCCGGGAAACGCGCGCCAGGCGCTCGCCGCTGAACAGACGGTGGAGGATGGGCAGCGTGAAGCCGGCGGTCTTGCCCGTACCGGTTTGCGCGGTCGCCATCAAGTCGCGGCCAGTCATCACGGCAGGAATCGCCTGCTGCTGGATGGGCGTCGGCGTGTCGTAACCTTGATCGGCAACGGCGCGCAGGAGTTCGGCCTTGAGGCCGAGATCGGAAAAATGCATGGGAATCCTTGAATAAAGCCCGACCCGACGGGTCAGGGAGCGACAGCGAGGGTCAGGAGAAACCGGATGTCGATTTTGGGCATTTTTTCCGGTTGACCGTGGAAATGCCCTGCGCCGGTTGTTGCGCCCCCTCGCTGGCGGCGCGTAAAAATTCAGACGTTAAATCTGGCTCAAACCCCGTTCGAGGTCGGCCTGCAAATCCTCTACTGCTTCGAGGCCGACCGCGATACGCAGAAGGCCTTCGTTGATGCCGGCTGCAGCCCGGGCTTCCGGGGAAATGCGGCCGTGCGTGGTGGACGCCGGATGGGTGATGGTGGTTTTGGTATCGCCGAGATTGGCGGTAATGGACAGCAGCTGGCAATTATCGACCACCTGCCAGGCTTGCTCGCGCCCCCCCCGGACTTCGAAGGCAACAATGGCGCCGCCGGATGTCTGTTGAGTCTTGGCAAGTTCATGCTGTGGATGCGAAGGCAGGCCCGGATAAAAAACACGTGCCACTTTGGGATGGCCTTCCAGCCAGCCGGCCAGCCGAGCAGCACCCGCCGATTGAGCATCGACGCGTAACTTGAGCGTTTCCAGGCCTTTGAGCAAGACCCAGGCATTGAAAGCAGACAGCGTCGGCCCCGCCGTGCGCAGATATTTGAATACCTCTTCCGTCAGCTTCCTGGCACCACACACCGCCCCCCCCAATACGCGGCCCTGGCCGTCGAGGAACTTGGTGGCTGAATGGATGACCAGATCGGCGCCCATATCCAGCGGACGTTGCAAGATGGGTGAGCAGAAACAGTTATCGACGGCAACCAGTATGCCCTTCGCGTGGGCAATAGCGACCAGTGCCCGAATATCGGCAATTTCCGTTAATGGATTTGACGGCGTTTCCAGGAAGAACAGCTTTGTTTCCGGCCGAATAGCCGCTTCCCACGCGGCCGGATCGGTATGCGACACGAAGGTCGTGGTGATGCCGGTACGCGACAGGATGTTGGAAAACAAATTCACGGTGGCACCGAACAAGCTGTTCGACGCCACAATATGATCGCCCTGCTGCAGGTGCGCCAAGATGACCGCCATGATTGCCGACATGCCGCTGGCGGTGGCTACGCAATCCTCGGCACCTTCGAGCGCGGCGAGACGTTCCTCGAACATGGTAACGGTCGGGTTGGAAAAGCGGGCGTAAACGTTCCCTTCTTCTTCACCGGAGAAGCGTCTGGCCGCCTGCGCAGCGCTCTTGAAGACAAAGCTGGAGGTGAGATACAGCGCTTCGGAATGCTCGCCAAACTGACTGCGTTCCTGACCAGCCCGAACGGCAAGGGTTTCCGGACGAAATTTAGGTGATTCAGACATCAGTCCTGCCCATCCGTGGCGAGTTGCAAGACGAGTTGCTGAGAAGCCTTGCCATCCCCATCGTCATCGCTTTTGGAACTTTTGCCGGAGCGCTTGCCCTCGACTGCATCGAGATAGTAATCATCAATATCCCCCGTGATGTAGCAACCGTCGAAACAGGATGCGTCAAACAGAGTCAAATCCTCGCGCAGCGACGTGACCGATTCCTTCAGTGCGTCGATATCCTGATAAACCAGTGCATCGGCGCCGATTTCGGCAGCAATCTCGTCTCCGGTGCGGCCGGTGGCGATCAGTTCGGCTCGCGTCGGCATGTCAATGCCATAGACATTGGGGAAACGCACCGGCGGCGCGGCCGAGGCAAAATAGACCTTGACCGCACCTGCCGCCCGCGCCATATCAACAATCTCGCGACTGGTCGTACCGCGGACAATCGAATCATCGACCAGCAACACGCGCTTGCCCTTGAATTCCTGGCCGACGGTATTGAGCTTCTGGCGCACAGACTTCCGGCGCATGGCCTGACCCGGCATGATGAAGGTTCGGCCGACATAGCGGTTCTTGACAAAGCCCTCGCGGAACGGGATGCCCAGCACCTGCGCCAGTTGCATGGCTGACGGGCGACTGGAGTCCGGAATGGGAATAACGACGTCGATCTCATCAACCGGAATGAACTTCTTGACCTTCTCGGCCAGCTTTTCACCCATGGCCAGACGCGATTCATAGACAGAAACGCCGTCAATGACCGAATCCGGGCGAGCCAGATAGACATATTCAAAAATGCATGGCGCGAACATCGGTTGCTGCGCGCACTGGCGGCTATGAAACTGGTAATTGAAATCAATGAATACGGCTTCACCCGGCTCAATGTCACGAACCATCTTGAAACCCAGCGTATCGAGCGCAACGGATTCGGAAGAAACCAGATACTCCATGCCTTCAGGCGTTTCGTTCTGACCATAGACCAGCGGACGAATACCGTGCGGGTCGCGGAAGGCAAGCAGCCCGTAACCGGCGATCAGGACAACCACCGCGTAGGCACCGCGGCAACGGCGATGTACGCCCCCCACCGCCTGGAAAATGGCATCGACATCGAGTTCGTAGCCATGCGCAGCTGATTGCAGTTCGTGTGCCAAGACATTCAGCAGCACTTCCGAATCGGAATTGGTATTGATGTGCCGGCGATCAAGTCGGAACATCTCGCCCTTCAACTGATCCGCGTTGGTCAGATTTCCGTTGTGTCCCAGCACAAGTCCAAACGGCGAATTGACATAAAACGGTTGCGCCTCGGCAAAGTTGTAGGCAGAACCGGCGGTCGGGTAACGAACATGGCCAATACCGCAGTTGCCGGGCAAGGCGCGCATGTTGCGGGTGCGGAAGACGTCGCGAACCAGCCCCGGCCCTTTGTGCAGGTGGAAAGTGTTGCCCTCGGCAGTCGCAATACCTGCCGCATCCTGGCCGCGATGCTGAAGCACCATCAAACCATCATAAAGCAGTTGATTGACTGGCGTTGTCGCCATTACACCCAAGATCCCGCACATAGCTTTTTCCGCCTAACTAAATCGAATTCGTTTTGCCAAATCGTCCGGCAACCATGACTTGGTGGCGAGAACAATTGTTTCAAGGGGTGCCGACAGCATCGCGTTCTGCCACCAAGGCTGAGTCGGCGCAGAAGTCATGCCGCCCAGTCCGACCAAGACCATGCACACCAGCACACCACGGACCAGACCGAAGATCATGCCAAGTATGCGATCGGACATGGACAAGCCCAAGGCCTTGACCATGCTGCGTACAACCATACTTAACAAGGACATCGTCACCAGCACACCGACAAAAATCGCCACACACCCTGCCAGCGTTCGCAAAGCCGGATCAGACAAACCGGCAAATACGGCTCGTCCGACCGGCGCACCGAATTCCACTGCAGCAAAGATTGCTGCAATCCAGGCCAGCAAGGCAATGATCTCGCCGACCACACCGCGCCAAAGGCCAAACAATAGCGAGATGCCGACAATACCGATTACAGCGTAGTCAAAACCGGTCATGGCTTGGCCGACACCACCCCCGAAACGCCAACGCGCTTCATTTTCGCCAGCGCCTTGTCGGCCGCGTCACGATTGGCGAACGGTCCCGCTCGAACGCGTGTCTTATTGCCCTGCGGCGTATTCAGCGGCTCAGTGAAGGTCTTGATGCCCAGTTCGGTCAGTTTGGCCTTCACCATCTTGACGTTCGCCTCATTGGAAAATGCCCCGATCAGTACCAGATATTCTCCACCCTTGGCGGCGGGCTTTGCTTCAGCAGTTTGCCCGGCCAAAATCGCGGCGGCACGCTTTGCGTCATCGGCATTTGGTTTTTCAGCAGTCTTGTCCGAAGGCTTCACCGCAGGCTTGGCAACCGGCTTTTCAGGATTTTTTTCCTGAGTCTTTTCGGATTTTGTGACCGGCTTGTCCTCTGATTTTTCGACATGCCTGTCATTGGAGCTTGCGTCCTTGACTGACTCCAGGATTCTGGCGGTTGGTTTGACGGGCGTCTCTGCAACAGACTTGGCCCCAATGTCGACAGGCAATTTATTTTGCGCTGATGCCTCTACCGGCTTGTCACTGCTTCGCTCGATGGGCGCGCCGGCAAACTTGGGCGCAAAGGGCTTTTCGTCCTGACCCGGAATGCGAATTTCAACGTCCTGCACTGCCTGGCGAGGCTCGTGATCCATCACCATGGGCAGCACTACTGCGACCACGGAAACAAAGAAAACAGCCCCCACCAAGCGGCGGCGGGCACGTTTTTTTAGGGGCAACTGGGCGTCGTTGTCGTCCATGACTAGGGCTTTTTCCGAAGCGCTTCAAGCGCACCGGCTACCGTGTAGAAGGAACCAAAGGCCAAGATTCTATCACTTTCAGACGCCCTTCCCTTGGCTGCTTGCATTGCCTCGGCAGGAGAAGCATGTTTTACGATCTCGCCCCCCAGTCCTGAATCACCAATGATCCTTGCCAGGTAATCAGCAGAACTGCCGCGAACGCCAGCGATTGTTGCCACATGCCAATAGTCGACCTTGTCCTTCAGTGGTGCCAGCGCACCAACGATATCCTTGTCATTCAACATGCCGACAACGGCATAGGTGCGGTCAAAAAACCCCATGCTCGACAGATTGTCGGCCAGCACCCGAATTGCCTGGGGGTTATGCCCGACATCGAGAACGATGGCCGGCTTGCCCGGCACCACCTGGAAACGTCCCGCCAGTTCCGTTTCAATCAGCCCGGGCCGAATGGCCTGCATGGTCACCGGCAAGCGGTTTCCCAGCGCCTCAAGGGCTGCCAGCGCCACAGACGCATTGTAAAGCTGTGTCGGGCCACGCAGCCCTGGATACGCCAAGGCGCGCTTGATCAGTTGGGGGCCGGAACGGCACCACCAGCGCCATTGCAGGCGATTTTCATTGGTTTCCGCACTCGGCCGCTCGAAGCCGAAATCGCGACCAATCAGACGCAGGTCGGCTCCGATGGCTGCGGCGTGGTCGAGGAGCGTTTGGGGTGGATTCGGATCGGCACACAGCGCCGGCTTTCCTGTGCGAAAAATACCCGCTTTCTCAAAACCGATGCTGTTGCGATCGGGGCCCAGCCAGTCGGTATGATCAAGCGCTACTGTCGTCACAATGGAGACATCCGGTTCGTAGGCATTGACCGCGTCAAGCCGCCCGCCCAGACCCACCTCGAGAATGACGGCCTCGACACTGGCCTCAGCAAAAACCTCCCATGCGGCCAGTGTGCCAAATTCAAAATAGGTCAGTGCTATGTTGCCGGCCTTTTGCCGCGCAGCTTCGACCCGGGCAAAAGCCGCACACAAGACCTCGTCGCCCGCAGATACACCGTTCAAGCGAACGCGTTCGTTATACACCATGAGATGCGGCGAGGTGTAGCAGCCCACCTTATAGCCGGCACGGTCGATGATGTTTTCCAGATAGGCACAGGTCGAACCTTTGCCATTGGTGCCACCGACGATGATGACCGGGCAATGCTGAGTCTGCCCGAGCACGTCCTTGACCAGGCGAATCCGGTCAAGGCCCAGTTCGATGCCGGCGTGCCCTTTGGGGTGCAGGCCTTCGAGATGGGCCAGCCAATCTTCCAGTGTCTTCAAGCGATTGCCGGCAATTTTTGCAGCAGCGCTAGAACCCTTGCTACCTGGTCGCGCAATTCGCGACGATCGACGATCATGTCGATCGCCCCTTTTTCCATGATGAACTCGGAACGCTGAAACCCTTCCGGCAAGGTCTCGCGGACGGTTTGTTCGATAACGCGCGGACCAGCAAAGCCAATCAGGGCCTTGGGCTCGGCAATCACCACATCTCCCACGAAGGCAAATGAAGCCGAAACGCCACCCATTGTCGGATCAGTCAGGATCGAAATAAAGGGCTGACCAGCCTCGGAAAGCTTGGTCAACGCAGCCGTTGTCTTGGCCATCTGCATCAGCGAAAACAGGCCTTCCTGCATGCGGGCACCACCAGACGCCGTGATGCAGATAAAAGGCATTTTATGCTCGACCGCAGTTTGTACGCCGCGAACAAAGCGTTCGCCCAGCACCGAACCCATCGACCCCCCCATGAAATCAAACTCAAAGGCAGCGGCAACGACCGGCATATTCTTGATGGCGCCCTGCAGAACGACCAGTGAATCGGTTTCACCGGTGGACTGATTGGCTTCCATCAGGCGATCCGGGTAGCGCTTGGAGTCCTTGAATTTGAGGCTGTCTACCGGCACGACTTCTGAACCGATCTCGAAACGTCCCTCCGCATCTAGCAGCAGATCGAGGCGCTGTCGGGAATTCAGGCGATTGTGGTGCCCACACTTGGGACAGACCTGCAGGTTGTTTTCAAGATCGGTTGCATAAAGCACCGCCTCGCAGGACGGGCATTTGCTCCACAGCCCCTCGGGCAGACTTCCTCGGCGCTGAGGGCCTTGCTCGCGCTTGATCTTGGGGGGTAGCAGTTTGGTCAGCCAGCTCATTTTTTCACCTCATCCACGCCACGACGAATATCCGCCACCAAGGCTTTCACATTGGCACAAGCGGTTTCCGCTGTCGACTTTTCAATTTCTTCGATAATTCGGCTACCGACAACCACCGCATCAGCAATCCCAGCAATCCGTGCTGCGGTCGACGCGTCGCGAATGCCAAAACCCACCCCGACTGGCAAGCCGGTCTTTTCGCGGATTTGTGGCAAACGCGCGGCCACGGCATCAACATTCAGCGCACCGGAACCCGTTACCCCGGCAAGTGACACGTAATAGACGTAACCGCTGGCAATATCCGCGACCTGCGCAATACGCGCCGCGGTCGACGTTGGCGCCAGCAGAAAAATCGGGTCCATGCCGTTTGCCTTCATGGCCACGCCGAACGTGGCCGCTTCTTCCGGCGGGTAATCAACCACCAGAACGCCGTCAACGCCTGATTGAGCAGCGGCCATGGCAAATTTTTCCAGCCCCATCGCCTCGATCGGGTTGGCGTAGCCCATCAGGACGACCGGCGTCTTGCCATCGGTTTTACGGAATTCGACAACCAGCTGCAGGACTTTGCGCAGGGACATGCCCTTCGCCAGTGCACGTTCGGAAGCACGCTGAATGGTTGGCCCGTCGGCCATCGGATCGGAAAATGGCACGCCAAGCTCGATGACATCGGCACCAGCCTCGACCAAGGTATGCATCAGTGGCACGGTCAGCGCAGCATCAGGATCACCCGCGGTGATAAAGGGAATCAGCGCCTTGCGGCCTTCGCCATTAAGGCGGTCAAAAGCAGACTTGATGCGCGACATCAGAAGACAATCCCGGATTTTTCGGCCACGGTATGCATATCCTTGTCACCCCGACCGGAAAGGTTGACCAGCAGAATCTTGTCCTTGTCCAGCGTTGGAGCCAGTTTGGCCGCATAGGCCAGTGCGTGACTGGACTCCAGCGCGGGAATGATGCCCTCGATACGACACAGCGTATGGAAGGCGGCCAGCGCTTCGCTGTCGGTCACCGGCTGATATTCCGCACGCCCCAAATCCTTCAACCAGGCGTGTTCCGGACCGACGCCCGGGTAATCAAGGCCAGCCGATACCGAATGCGTCTCGATGATCTGACCATCTTCATCCTGCAGCAGGTAGGTGCGGTTGCCGTGCAGCACGCCAGGAACTCCCGCAGTGAGCGACGCCGAATGGCGGCCGGTCTCCATGCCATCACCCGCAGCTTCAACACCGATCAGACGCACGCCCTCTACATTGATATACGGGTAAAAAATACCCATGGCATTAGAACCACCACCGACGCAGGCGATCACGGCATCCGGCTGGCGGCCCGTCATTTCCGGCATCTGAACCAGACATTCCTCGCCGATGATCTTCTGGAAATCGCGAACCAGCATCGGATACGGATGCGGACCCGCGACGGTGCCGATGATGTAGAACGTATTGTGGATGTTGGTGACCCAGTCACGCATCGCTTCGTTGAGCGCATCCTTCAGCGTCTTGGAACCCGACTCTACCGGCACGACCGTGGCACCCAGCAGCTTCATGCGATAGACGTTTGCCGCCTGGCGCCTGACATCCTCGCTACCCATGTAAACGACGCACTCCATGCCATAGCGCGCGGCAACGGTCGCGGTGGCAACTCCGTGCTGGCCCGCACCGGTTTCGGCAATCACGCGCGGCTTGCCCATGCGTTTGGCCAGCATGGCCTGACCAATGCAGTTGTTCACCTTGTGTGCACCGGTGTGATTCAGGTCTTCACGCTTCAGGTAGATCTGCGCACCACCGAGCATTTCAGACCACCGCTTGGCATGGTAGATCGGCGACGGGCGACCGACAAAATGCTTCAATTCGTATTCATATTCGGCACGGAATGCGGGATCGACCTGCGCTGCAGCGTAGGCCTCCTTCAGTTCATCGAGCGCGCCAAACAGCGTCTCGGCCACGAAGACACCACCGTAGGGGCCAAAATGGCCCTTGGCATCGGGGAAGTTATATTGACTCATCAGCTTTCCGTACAGCCGCCACAAAGGCAGCGATTTTTTGGTGATCCTTGATACCCTTGCCCACTTCCACCCCCGAAGAGACATCCACAGCCACCGGACGCACACGTTCAATGGCGTTACCGACGTTGTCCGCGTTCAAGCCACCTGACAGCACCAGAAATCCGGGCAGGTTTGGCGGAATCAGCGTCCAGTCGAAAACATGGCCACCCCCGCCATAGCCCTCCACGAAGGCATCCAGCAACAAACCCCGGGCACCGGGAAACGAGCCAGCGAATTCTACCAGATCAAGACCGGGCCTCATTCGCGCCGCCCGCAGATAAGGCCTTGAAAACTGGCGGCAATAGGCTTCGTCTTCGTCACCATGGAATTGCAGGACATTGATCGGCACGGCATCACATGCCGCCCGAACCAGTGCCGGCGGCTCATTGACAAACAGGCCAACCACGTCAACAAAGGGCGGAATTCGTCTGGCGAGCGCTGCCGCGCGGTCCGGCGCAACATAACGCGGGCTAGGCTGATAGAAAACAAAGCCAATCGCATCAGCGCCAGCAGCGACGGCGGCGTCGACATCTTCTTCACGGGTCACCCCGCAAATCTTGATTCGGGTTTTCATAAATTCTACTGTTCTGCGGTCAACCGGAAAAAACAGCCAAAAACAAAATTTTCATTCGCTTCAGGATATTGCTCAGATTTCATCATTTCATCAATCCATCGAGAAAGTCATCCGCAAGGTCCGGCAAACCCCAGTGTGATTCATAAACCGGCCCACGAAAATACAAACCGTCCGGAGAAAATGTGGGGGCCGCCGCCTTGCGGTCCTTTGCTCGCAACAGTTCATCCACCCAGGTCGCGGCGTGACTGCCCTTTCCGATGGCAACCAGTGTCCCCACCAGATTGCGCACCATGTGATGCAAAAATGCACTCGCCTCAAAATCAAAAACAAACATATTCCCGCATTGCCGCACCGATGCAGATGCCATGGTCTTGATTGGCGACCTGGCCTGACATTGAGCCGCGCGGAAAGCAGAAAAATCATGCTCCCCATGCAGGCGACTACAGGCCGCCTGCATGGCCGCCAGATCGAGCGGCCCATGAAACCACCCCACGCGACCGTGCCAAAGTCCTGGTCGTTGCGGACGATTCAACAGCAAGTAGCGATAGCGCCGTCCGCGTGCACTGAACCGGGCGTGAAACGCATCATCAACCGGCTGCGCCCAGCGCACCGCGACACCGTCCGGCAAATGGGCATTGACACCGCGCACCCAAGCCGTCAGCGGGCGATCGATCCACACATCAAAATGCGCCACCTGATGCGTCGCATGCACGCCTGCATCGGTCCGCCCAGCGCACAGCACGCCGATCGGAGTTCCGGCAATTTCCCGCAGCGCATACTCCAGCGCATCCTGCACCGTGCCGCCGCCCGCCTGACTTTGCCAACCTCGAAAGGCAGTGCCGCAATACTCGATCCCCAATGCAATCCTCACCACAGCACGACCCCCATTAATCCAGCACAGGCTGCCACAACCCACAGTGTGTCTCGCCGCGTCCATGGCATCAAACTTAGATACAGGAATTCACGCCCATCAGTCACCTGAGGCTCGCCGATCAACATTCTTTTCCACGCACCTCTGGCTGGCGGGGTTTGCAGATTTTCCAAGACCAGAGACAGCCTGACGACGATCCGCTCAACATCCAGCCCCGCCCTGTGCAGCGGCCGCAAAAGCCCCCACAGGCCGGCGACCATCCCATCATGCCCGAGCCGCACGAATACCCACGCGAGACAAACCAGAATGGCCAGCAAACGTACCGCCTGCAGATTAGCCTCTGATATCCCTTCGTAGGTAGGCGCCCAGGCGACATCTAGAAAGGCTTCTCCTGGCGTGTTGAAGGCAAGAATCAACCACAAGGTCAGCAGCAGCCAACGTGCGCGTCGAGTGAAAGCCACCCACCGGCTCGCTGCCGCCGGCGCGTTCAGTAACAGGCAGGCACAGAGCAAAGCCATCCCCGCATAGCCGACATACTGAATGCCGATGACGGCAGCAAGCCAGAGAATCAAAGCGCTAGAAGGATGCAAACTGAGGCCCCAAAATGCACACAGCCCCTTTCGGGGCCATGTGCCAATCACGATTCGTAATTCTACTCGCCTATCCGACTTAGAATCGTGCGTGCCTGCTCAACCAGATCCACGGGGCCTTCGCCAACCACCTCCTGAAGCAGTTCGCGCGCGCCCTCCAAGTCACCCATTTCCTCATAGGCCTTGGCCAGATCAAGCTTGGTATTGACTTCTTCCCATTGCTCATTGCGAACTGACGCCACCGCCGGCGCTTCTTCAGCTGGCAACGACTCCATCATCGGCTCATCCAACGAAGGAGCCTCGGTATGAACCAGGGTCTGCTCACCGTAGGATGGTGCTGCCGCAGGCGGCTCCGACAAATCGAGATTGATTGATCCGATATCGAATTCCGGCGTCCCCATCGGCTGGCCAAGGAACATGGAGTCCGTGAGCTTGACATCAAATTCCAGCGAATCCGTATCGACAACGCCGGCATTGACCACCGTGTCAGCCAGGTTCACGTCATCCGCTTCTTCGCCAAAAGTCAGGACATTGGTACTGACCAGTGTGTCGGTTCCAGACAGTTCATTGACAACCGTATTCGTCAATGGAGACTCATGATCCAACGCCGGCTCAGGCGACGCAGCCGGCTCCTCTGTTAGGCCGCCCAGACCGCCCTCACCACCAACCCATGTACTTAAACCAACGTCAGGCTCTTCGGACGATGGCATAACCAAGGTACCGGCAGGTGAAAAGTTAGGTGGCGGAACATCAGTATTTTCAAGCAGCGGACTATCGGCAACTGCCAGATCGAAATCCAGGCCATCGCTCGGGGGACTTTCCTCTACCGGCAGCACCGCAGCTACCGGCTCGGAATCTCCGCCAAAGTCAAAGTCCAAGGCATTGCTATCGTCAACCGTAACAACCGTATCAACAAAGGCATCTTTTTCGACAACGACAGGCTCTGGTTCATCGACAAAATCAGGCGCGATGGTTTCAACCCCCAGATCGAAATCAAGTGTCATGGCATCCGACCCAAGATCGGGCACCTGTGGCGCAGCCGCGTCAACCACCTGCTCCGCAGCCGATTCCGCTGCTGTCGGAAGAATGATCGTGTCTCGCTCAAATTCCGGGGTGAGTCCGGGAATTGGTGGCGTCTCATCTGAAACCGTCTGCTGAACAGGTTCCTCCTGAACGGAAACCAAAGGTGCTTCATCCAGGGCACTTGTCGCTACCACGGCAGGGGCATCTCGCCCACTGGATGTGGCGTACAACGGATTCTTAGGATCGAGACTCAAGCCAAGGGCCACTGCCTTTTCCCAATCCGGGCCGACGCCTGTCGTCTGCGCATACAACTCACCGGCGAGGGTTTCAAATTGCTTCACGCTACGGCGATTGGCGTAGATTTCAAGCAACTTGGCATGGATCGCAGTACGCTGAGGATCCTTCTGCAATGCCTCAAGAAGAATTTCTTCCGCTTGGGTATCGCGACCGTATGCCATGTACACGTCAGCCTCGGCGACCGGGTCGACTTCATCCGTATCAATCGTTCCGGGCCCGGTCTGACTAAACTCACCGGTCATGGGAGCTATGTTGCCGGTGTCGATACTCTGACCGCCCGTCATGCGAAATACCGAGTTTGGCCCCAGGCTGGATGGAACTGGCAGCGCAGTGGTTTCGACTGACGCGTTCTGGCTTCTACGACGCTTGACCAGGAAATAGCCAGCCAGCAAAGCCAGAATACCTGCACCACCCGCCACGGGCAGCGGGTCCTGCAGAAGAGAATCTACAAAGCCAGGCTCCTCGGGCGGCGGAGGCGGGGGCGGCGCCACCACTTTCGGGCGCTCTGGCGGCTTCGGAGACTCAGGCGCCTTGACCTCAGGCGGTTTCGACGCGGCAACCGCCGCCTCGGGTGCTTTCGGAAGTTCAGCGGCCTTGGGCTCAGCTGGCTTGACCGCTTCAACGGGCTTCGGTGGCTCGACCGGTTTTGCGGCCTCGACAACCTTGGGTTCTTCTTTCTTGGCGACCGGCTGCTGAAGCTCAGCGAGTTTCTGATTCTTCAACTCCAGCAACTTCTGCAATTCGTTAACGTTCTTTTCCAAGGATAGCAGGCGATCCTGCGCATCCTTAAGCGCCTTGTCCTTGGCAACCTGGTCGGCCATTTCGGACGCCTTGCCTGCAGCCCCACCCTTGCCCCCGCCGTCGGCCCGTGCAACCTTGACCTGATCCTTAGCCTGTTCGGCCGGTGCAACTTTCTCTTCGACTTTGGCCGTAATTTTGCCAGCAGCAGCCTGCCCTGAACCTGCCTCGTCCTTTGCCGCCATCTTCTCAGTCGTGGCCGCCAGTTTTTGCCGATAAGCTCTCCAGTCGCTTGCCTGCGCCACGTAAACTTTTTTTGCCTCAGCCGGTGATATTGCCTCGACTGCAGACTTTTCCGGCATATTCAGAATGGCGCCAGCCTTCAGGCGATTAACATTCTTCGCGATAAAAGCGTCCGGATTGTTCTGGAACAACCCCACCAGCATTTGCTCCAGCGAAACGCCATCATATTGATTTTCTGCCGCAATCTTGCGCAACGTTTCCCCACGCTGCACAACACGACCACCGGAGGCATCGGGTTTCTGTTTTGGCTCAGCTGCTTTTGGCACCGGCGCCGGTGCCGGGCGAGGCATCGGCTTGACCGGTGTCTGCCTAAACTCCCCACCGCTTCCACCGCCACGGACCGTATCAACAATGCGAGCCTCGGCTACCGGCCGTGATGACTGGGTCGCAGCGATTTCGGGCGGATCAAGCAAGAAGGTGTATTCGCGAACCAGGCGACCGGCCGGCCAATTCAACTCCACCAGGAAATCGAGGAATGGCTCATTGATTGGTTTTGCTGAGGTAACCTTGACCACCGACTGGCCATTCGGGCGTTTTTCAACGGCAAATCGCAGGTCCAGCAGAACAGAGGCGAAATCAACACCCGCCTGTTTGAATACGTCCTGCGGCGCGAGTCGTGCGGTCATGCCTGCGACTTCGTCCTTGGTGGCGCCAATATCGAGTTCCGCTCGCAAAGGCTGCCCAAGGCCGGACAAGACAGTGAGCTTTCCAAGGCCAGCTGCATCGGCAACCCAAGGAGCGAAAGATAAGCAAGATGCGACTGCAAGCGATGCAGCACGTTTCTTGAACTTGGAATTTTTAGTTTCGTTCACGGCGAAACCCTGAGCGTCAATTTTGGGAGTTTCAAATTAACATCATGTACTTAGCAATGCAAGCTAAACCCGCTTCTCATTGCCCATCTTTTGCAAATCTCCAACAAATAAAAAAACCGGGGTTTTCCCCCGGTTTTTTGCGAAAAACACCTTAATCATGCATCGAGAAGAATACGCAACATGCGGCGTAGCGGCTCTGCTGCCCCCCACAGCAACTGGTCGCCGCAGGTAAAGGCAGCCAAATATTCCGGGCCCATGGCCATTTTGTGAAGACGACCAACTGGCACGCTCAGCGTTCCGGTCACGGCTGCCGGCGTCAGCTCGCGCTCCGAAATTTCGCGATCATTCGGTACAACCTTGGCCCAAGGATTGGCCTTGGCGAGCATGTCGCTGATTTCATCAAGCGGCACATCCTTCTTCAGCTTGATGGTCAGCGCCTGGCTATGACAACGCATGGCGCCGATTCGCACACACAGGCCATCAATCGGAATCGATCCGGCCGAGCGGAATGCTGGGCGACCAAGTATCTTGTTGCACTCGGCCCCGCCCTTCCATTCTTCCTTGGACTGGCCACCGTCGACCGGCACATCAATCCATGGAATCAAAGAGCCTGCGAGAGGCGTGTTGCGGAAATTCTTTTTCGGGAATGCATCTGACCGGATGGTTTCGGCGACTTTGCGATCAATGTCGAGAATTGCAGACGCAGGGTCAGCCAGCAGATCGGCCACGGATGAATGGATGGCCCCCATTTGGGAGATCAATTCACGCATGTTCTGAGCGCCAGCACCGGATGCAGCCTGATAAGTCATCGAGGTAGCCCATTCGATCAGGTCGTTCTGAAACAAACCACCGAGCCCCATCAGCATCAGCGAAACCGTGCAGTTGCCGCCGATCCAGTTCTTGCCGCCTTTAGCCAGCGAATCCTTGATGACATTCATGTTGACCGGATCCAGGACGATGACAGCATCATCCGCCATGCGTAGCGCTGACGCTGCATCAATCCAGTGTCCGTTCCATCCGGCCGCACGCAGTTTGGGGAAGACTTCCTTGGTGTAGTCGCCCCCTTGGCAAGTAATGATGATTTCACATGCTTTCAGGGCGTCAATATTGGACGCATCCTGCAGCGGCAGAGAAGCCTCCTTGCCGCCGAGAACCGGTGCCTTGCCACCGGCTGCCGAGGTGGAGAAATACACTGGCTCGATGTAGGCGAAATCGCCCTCCTCGACCATGCGCTGCATGAGGACCGAACCAACCATACCGCGCCAACCAACCAGACCAACTTTCTTCATGTCATCACTCTCCGTGAAAAGTCTCTTTATTTTTTATAAGGCGGCCAGCACGGCATCGCCCATTTCCTTGGTACCGACCTTGTTCGTTCCTCGCTCGTAGATATCGCCAGTCCGATAACCTTGTGCCAACACTTTTTTGACCGCATTTTCGACGCGCAGTGCCTGCGCTTCAAGGCCAAAAGTGTAACGCAGCATCATTGCTGCCGACAGAATCGTCGCCAACGGATTGGCGATACCCTTGCCGGCGATGTCCGGGGCCGAACCATGCGATGGCTCATAGAGTCCCTTGTTCTTTTCGTCGAGCGAGGCGGACGGCAACATGCCGATCGAACCGGTCAGCATCGAAGCCTCGTCGGACAGAATATCGCCAAACATGTTGCCGGTAACCATGACGTCGAATTGCTTGGGCGCCTTGACCAACTGCATGGCAGCGTTGTCAACCAGCATGTGGCTGAGTTCGACGTCCGGGTAATCCTTGCTGATCTCAATCATCACGTCCCGCCAGAGCTGGGTGCACTCGAGAACATTCATCTTGTCGACCGAGCAGAGGCGCTTGTCCCGCTTTTGCGCGGCCTGGAAAGCAACGTGCCCGATTCGGCGAATTTCAGACTCACTGTAAACCATCGTGTTGAAGCCGACACGCTCGCCATTTTCCTCACGAACGCCACGCGGCTGACCAAAGTAAATGTCACCGGTCAGTTCACGAATGATCAGAATGTCCAGCCCGGCCACCACTTCCGGCTTCAGTGTCGATGCATTGGCCAGTTCCGGGTAAAGAATGGCCGGCCGCAGATTGGCAAACAGATTCAGGTCCTTGCGAATACCAAGCAGCCCTCGCTCCGGGCGTTTCTCACGCGGCAATGTATCCCATTGTGGTCCGCCTACCGCCCCCAACAGGATCGCATCAGCGGCACGGGCCAGCTTCTGCGTTGCCTCCGGGTAAGGATTGTCAGTCGCATCGACCGCACAACCACCCAGCAGGCCTTCCTCCATCTCGAATTTGAGATCAAGGGCCTTGAGTACGCGTACCGCTTCTGCGGTAATTTCCGGACCAATGCCATCACCCGGCAAAACACAGATTTTCATGTTTCTTCCTTATTACGCAAACAGCCAAGGCTGACTGATACGACGTTTCTCTTCAAATTCACGAATTTTCTCGGCATGGCGCAGCGTCAGGCCAATATCATCCCAGCCGTTGAGCAGGCATTCCTTGCGGAAGGCATCGATCTGGAAAGGGATGCCATAGCCATCAGGACGAATAACTGCTTGCGCCTGCAGGTCGACCACCACCTTGTAGCCGGGCGTTGCTTCGACCTGCTTGAACAGTGCCTCGACTTCCGCTGCAGGCAACACGATGGGGACGATGCCATTCTTGTAGCAGTTGTTGAAGAAAATATCGGCAAATGATTCGGCAATGATGGCCTTGAAGCCAAAGTCGAGCAGCGCCCATGGCGCGTGCTCCCGCGAACTGCCGCACCCGAAGTTGGCGCGCGTCAGGAGCACCTGAGCACCTTGGTAGCGCGGCTGATTCAAGACGAAATTCGGATTTTTGGGGCGACCCGAAGCATCCTGCCCCGGCTGGCCGACATCCATGTAGCGCCACTCATCAAAGGCATTCGGGCCAAAACCGGAACGCTTGATGGATTTCAGAAACTGTTTTGGAATGATGGCATCGGTATCGACGTTATTACGGTCGAGAGGTGCCACCAACCCGTCGAGACGAACGAATTTTTCCATTTATTCCACCGCTTTCTGGACGGCTTCACCGCTTTTTTTGAGCGCACCGCCCACAGCTTCTCCGCCCTTGTGCAACGCACCGCCGACCGCTTCGCCCCCCTTCTGGAGAGCCTCGCCGGTCTTTTCGGCACCGATGGCGACATCCTTCTTGACGCCTTCTGCCGTATTGCAGGCTGCCAAGCCAAAAACCACGGCCACGATAAACAAGCTTTTCATGATCACAATCCTCGCTTACAGAACGTCGCGTACATCGGCAAAACGGCCAGCAATCGCGGCCGCCGCCGCCATTGCGGGACTTACCAGATGTGTTCGCCCGCCAGGACCCTGACGGCCTTCAAAATTGCGATTGGAGGTCGAGGCACAACGCTCGCCCGGCTCCAGACGATCAGCATTCATGGCCAGACACATGGAACAACCCGGCTCGCGCCACTCGAACCCAGCGGCGATAAACACCTTGTCCAGCCCCTCGGCCTCAGCCTGACGCTTGACCAGGCCGGAGCCCGGCACCGCCAGCGCCAACTTGACGTTGGCAGCGACATGACGCCCCTTGAGCACCGACGCAGCTTCACGCAGATCCTCGATCCGCGAGTTGGTGCAGGAACCGATGAACACCTTGTCGATTTTGATCTGGCTGATTGGCGTATTCGGATTCAGCCCCATGTATTGCAGCGCGCGCTCCATGCCCTCACGCTTGACCGGATCCGTCTGCTTGGCAGGATCGGGAACAATGGCATCAATGGCCACAACCATTTCGGGTGACGTACCCCAAGTCACTTGCGGGCGGATATCCTCTGCCTTCAGCGTCACGACGCGATCGAACTGCGCACCGGCATCGGAATGCAGCGTGCGCCAGTAAGCCACCGCATTTTCCCAGACATCGCCCTTCGGCGAGAACGGACGACCTTTCAAATAATCGATTGTTTTGTCGTCGACCGCGACAAAGCCCATCCGCGCACCGCCCTCGATGGCCATGTTGCACAGGGTCATGCGCCCTTCCATGCTCAGGCCACGGATGGCGCTGCCGCCAAACTCGATGGCGTAACCGTTGCCACCGGCGGTGCCAATAGTGCCGATGATGGCCAGCGCCACATCCTTGGCCGTCACGCCTTTGCCAAGTTTGCCATCAACCGCAATCAGCATGGTCTTGGACTTCTTTTGCAACAAGCATTGGGTTGCCAGTACGTGCTCGACTTCAGACGTGCCAATGCCGTGCGCCAGACAGGCGAACGCACCGTGCGTCGACGTATGCGAATCGCCGCAAACAACGGTCATCCCGGGGAGTGTCGCGCCGTTTTCCGGACCGACGACGTGCACGATGCCTTGCCTGGCATCCTTGAACGGAAAATAAGCCAACGCGCCGACTTCGCGGATGTTGTCATCCAGCGTTTGAACCTGTTGCCGCGACACAGGATCCTTGATGCCTTCGTCCCAGTGATCGGTCGGCGTATTGTGATCCGCCGTGGCAACAATGGACGAAATGCGCCACGGCTTGCGTCCAGCCAGCTTCAGGCCTTCAAAAGCCTGCGGACTGGTGACTTCGTGAACGAGGTGGCGATCGATGTAGAGAAGGGCCGTGCCATCAGCTTCCTGATGGACGACATGGTTCTCCCAAAGCTTGTCGTAAAGGGTCTTCGACATGGTGCGTAATGTGGGCCGTAAAGCGATGAATTATTGCACAGGATCTTTGGTTTTTGCCCGGTTTTACCGGTCGACCGTAGCATTTGCATTCACCCATCCCCAGACCAACATAAATCCCGCCAGCGCAAAGACAGAACTCAAGGTAAACGTCCAGCCGGCCCCCAGCCACTCCCAGGTCCGGCCACTGATCAATGCGCCCAGCAGCCCCCCGGCACCAAACGACAAACTGGAATACAAGGCCTGCCCTCGCCCCTGCGCTCGCCCGGGAAACCACTGATTGACCGCAGCGATGGAAGCAGCGTGATAGGCACCAAAAGTCAGGCCGTGCAACACCTGAACCACAATCATGATGGCCGCTGACTCGACGCCCCAGCCCATCATCAAAAAGCGGAGCACCGCCGCTGCAAAACTGACGAGCAGGATCATGCGCAGCGAAAATCGCCTCGACAATTTCGCCATGAACATGAAAACAATGATTTCAGCCACGACGCCAAGCGACCAAAGCAGTCCGACCTCGGTCTTCGAATATCCATGGCCATCGAGATGAATCGAATAAAAAACGTAGAACGCACCGTGCGCTGCAGACATTGCGAAGCAGGCCGCCATCAATGCGATGACCTTTGGCTGGCGCAGTATCGCGCCGATTGACTCACCATCAGTCGCATGCTTGATGGGCGGCGCCTCAGGCAAGGTCAAGGCATACAGCAGAATGCCCGCCAGAATCGTCCAGCAAACCCACAGCACGCCAACCGGCGGCGCCACATCCAGCAAGGCGCCGGTGGCCATGACCGCTACAATGAAACCAATCGACCCCCACAGTCGAATACGGCTGTAGCGCCCGCGCTCTTCGCGCAAATGATCGAAAGTCAGGGTCTCGACCAAAGGCAGGGCAGCGCTCCAGAAGAATGCCAGCACCGCCATGGCAAACAGCATGCCGGGTAGTTTATCGAGCCAGAAAAAGGCAGTGAACCCTGCCAAGCCTATCCCGGCCGCCAGCCGGATGATCGCCAGACGACGACCGAACCGGTCAGCCAGCCAGCCCCACAGATTGGGGCCAAAAAGGCGCATCAACTGCATCTGCGACATCAACAGACCGATGTCCCAGGCAGAAAAATTCAGCGAGTGGAGATAGAGCCCAAAATAAGGCGAAAAGGCGCCAATAAAGGCGAAGTAGAAAAAGTAATAGCCCGAAAGGCGCCAATAAGGCAAAGCATGCATCCGGCGATTCTACCGGATGCATCGTTCGGACGATGGGCAGATCAGGCCCGGGCAGATTCCTGGCCGGCACGGAACGCCAGCATCATGTGGTAGAGCTCATCCTTCAATTTGACCCGCTGCTTCTTCATATCCTCGATGGTGAAATCCGCCACCGGCATGTCATTCTCTTCCAGATCTTCAACCTTGCCGGTCAGACGGTGATAACTGTCAAACAGCTTGGCAAAATGCGCATTACCCGTCTTCAGCGCGTGAATCGCGTCATTGAATTCCGGAAATTCATGATGGAGATCGTGATGATCGACTTGCATACTTCCCCCTTTGACAACAACGCCGCTCGATGAGCGGTAAAAAAGCTAAAGATTTTACGCGATTTTTCCTGGAATACGTGGCGTTTGGCAGACGACATCACCACACTGCGCCCGGTGACGCAAGGCATGGTCAATCAACACCAGCGCCAGCATAGCCTCGGCAATCGGCGTCGCCCGGATGCCGACACAAGGATCATGGCGTCCTTCAGTCGCCACCTCGATGGCATTTCCGTATCGATCAATCGAGTGACGCGACTGGGCGATTGACGACGTTGGCTTGATCGCCATGTTGACCACAATCTCCTGCCCGGTCGAAATTCCGCCCAGCACGCCACCCGCATGATTGGTGGCAAAACCCTGCGGCGTCATTTCATCGCCATGCACGCTACCGCGCTGTGCCACAGCGTCGAAACCCGCACCAATTTCGACCCCTTTGACCGCATTGATACCCATCATCGCATAAGCGATTTCAGCATCAAGGCGATCGTAGACAGGCTCGCCCCAACCCGGAGGCACGCCGGTGGCGGTCACGGTAATCTTGGCACCGACCGAATCCAGCGACTTGCGCAGGCTATCCATATAGCCCTCCAATTCGGGAACCATCGCTGCATTCGGCGCAAAAAACGCGTTTTCGCGAATGTCGTCAGCCGAAACGAACGGAATATCGATGGGCCCAAGTGCGCTCATCCAGCCCACTATACTGATGCCGTAGCGCTCATTCAGCCATTTTCGCGCAATCGCACCCGCAGCCACGCGGACCGCCGTTTCACGGGCAGAAGAGCGGCCACCACCGCGATAGTCGCGAAAGCCATATTTCTGCGTGTACGTATAGTCGGCGTGACCGGGACGAAAGGTGTCGGCGATATTGCCGTAATCCTTGCTGCGCTGATCCTGGTTGCGGATCAACAAGCCAATTGGCGCACCGGTTGTCTTTCCATCGAAAACCCCGGACAGGATCTCGACCGTATCCGGCTCTCGACGTTGCGTCACATGGCGCGACGTCCCTGGTTTGCGACGATCCAGCTCAGCCTGAATATCCGCCTCGCACAGAGGCAGACCCGGGGGACAACCGTCAACGACGCAGCCGATGGCCGGGCCATGCGATTCACCAAAGGAAGTAACAGTAAACAGGGTGCCAAAAGTATTGCCGGACATGGAATGCGATCTCTAAGTGGAACATGGAGTTTACCATGCCGAGCTCAAAGCCCTTCCGCTACCGCGGACGAGGATCGTGTACTGAGAATCGAATGGCCGCGGGCGCGCAAGGCACAAAAAAGGCAGCCCAAGCTGCCTTTTTGCTGATCAGACCCCAGCCTGCGGCTCGTCCGGCCAGTTCTTGATATAACTCTTCAGCATCTTGTTCTCGAATCCCTGTTCTTCAAGGACCGCCTTGGCGACATCGAGAAAGGAAATAACCCCCATCAGGGTATCGTTTTCGAGTACCGGCAGGTAACGCGAGCGCTTTTCGATCATCAACCGGCGTAATTCGTTCGCCTCCATCTCCGGAAACGCCGTCACCGGATTGGTCAGCATGACGTCGCCAACGTGCAGACGATCACCCGCCACACCCTTGCCCTTAAGGGCCTGCAGTACTTCACGGAAGGTCAGCATGCCGACCATCTTGCCACCGTCCATCACCACCAGCGAACCGACATCAAGCTCAGCCATGGTGTCGATCGCGAAGGCCAAGGACTGTTGCGGTGTCGCCGTGTAGAGCGTTCCACCTTTGACCCGAAGTATTTCCCGCACCTGCATCGCAAACCCCCGACATTAATTTTTGAATGATCCCGGCGATCTTAGAACATCCTCTGGAATTCCGAAAGAACAACGGCACCTTCCTCCTTGCCCGGCATCTAATGAATTGACCACGAGAAACATTAAAAAATTTACTCGTATTTGATAAATTTAATGCCATTGCCACTTGCGCAATGTCATAACAGTCTATACACTTCGATATATTACCTAAGGCATACATCGCTAGGATGCTTGGGTAGCCCTATTACACTAGCGTATGGAGATTGGATCATGACTACGGTAAAAACCATCGAAAAGATCGACGCCCGCGAAATCCGTCGCAAGCTCGGCCTCAACCAGCAACAGTTCTGGTCCACCTTGGGCGTGACCCAAAGTGGCGGTTCACGCTACGAAAGCGGTCGCAACATGCCGAAGCCGGTTCGCGAACTGCTTCGCCTGGTGCACGTTGAGCAAGTGGATATCAAGAACATCAAGCGCGAAGACATGGACGTCATCGATTACTTGAAGTCTCAGGAACCGGAACTGTTCAAGTCCCTGAAGAAGTCGGCTCGCAGCCACGCAAAAAAGGCCGCCTGATCACGGCCCCGAAAGGGGCTCTGGCTACAGCAACGGGCATTACGGGGAGACAACGACCTGAATGCCCGTTTCTTTTATTATCTGCTCGGCAAAATCCGTCAGATATTGAGCAGAGACCGCGCTGAGCCTGAGCGCTGCGGGCTGCATTGAAGGCCGGGCCAAGCCATATAAATGTATTCCGGCCAGCTTGTCAGCCAACGGACGCAGCAAACGGCAATACGCCCCTCTGGATTCAGCCGATGGCGCAACGCCATCCAGCGCGAACCAGCAGGTTTGCACCCAGGTGGGCGCCAAGCTGGCACAAATTTTTAGATTTTTGAGCATTTTTTGCGGTTGACCGGGGACACCGTTAATCTCGGCGATGTCGTCCGCCAAGGCCCGATCAATCTTGAACCATACTTCGCCACCCAGATTGGACAGACGCTGGATACCCGATTGCACCGCGGGCCGATGCATCAAACTACCGTTGGTAATCAGGCGTACCATCAGCTTGCCTTTTTGCCCAAAGCGCTCAAGCACTGCGTCCACACAGGCCACCGCATCGGCAAACTCCGGCGCACTGGTCGGTTCGCCATTTCCGGAAAAAGCCACGTCCATCAATCGCCGTGCCTCGGGCGGCACTTGTCGCTGCATGAAATCGCCGTGCAGCGCCTCCTCGAGAAAACCCGACAGTTCCTTTTCAAGGCGATCCAGATCAATGGCTGGCGGTCCGCCGCGGGTCAAATTCTCAACCTGACAATAAACACACGCCCAGTTGCATGCATTGTTTGGATTGAGATTGATACCGATGGAGACACCACCGGCGCGCCGCGATATCACCGGGTATACGTAGACGAGACCCGCACTATCCCGGCGGTGATCAACTGTTGTAAGCATGGCCCATTGTATAATCCGCGACCGTCTTGTCGAGCAAAATACCCATGTTGATCACCCGCCGTCTCGAATTCGATGCCGGGCACCGCATCCCCGACCACAAAAGCCAGTGCCGCCATATGCACGGGCATCGCTACGCCATCGAAATCACGCTGTCGGGTAGGGTCATCGACAAGGCTGGCGATGCGGCCAACGGCATGGTGATGGATTTCTCACAGGTCAAGGAGCTGGCCACTGTCCATCTGGTTGATGAATGGGACCATGCCTTTCTCGCCTATGCCGGCGACTCGGCCATCGTCGACTTCCTGAATACACTGCCCGGCCACAAGACAGTGCTCCTTGATTGCGTACCCACGGCAGAAAACCTGGCGCGAATAGCATTTGAACGCCTGGATGCCGTATATCGCGACACTTATGGCAACCACCTGCAACTTGAACAGGTCCGCCTCTACGAAACGCCCAACTGCTGGGCCGATGCAAGACGCGCTACCCTGGATTGAGCGGAAAAAATTCTCCCCCTATACTGCAACCCATACAGTGGTCGCACAAAAAAGACAGATCATGGAGGGGGAGATGAAAATCAGAATAATCTGCATACCTACGCCCGCACCTCGCCCCACGGCCGCTGCTCAGGCATGAGCCCGCCCCCGGCAAATTCATCCAAAACCGCACTGGTACTCACCGGCGGAGGCGCACGCGCTGCCTATCAAGTCGGCGTATTGCTCGCCGTTTCAAAGCTATCGACGAAACACCGGAAGAACCCATTTCCGATTCTCTGCGGCACCTCGGCAGGTGCCATCAACGCAGCCAGCATCGCCTGCCTGGCCGATAATTTTGGCAAGGCGGTCGCCGTACTCGCCAACTTCTGGCGCAACATGCATGCCGGCCAGATTTACCGCGCCGACCCGCTGGGCATTGCTCAGTCGGGGGCTCACTGGATGTCCATGCTGACCCTAGGCTGGTTGATTAGAAGCCGGCCGCGCTCGCTGCTCGACAATTCACCATTGCGCGATGTGCTCTACAAGCACTTCGACTTCAGCGGCATAGAACGCTCCATCGCCAGCGGCGCACTGCACGCGCTCAGCATTTCGGCCTCCGGCTACGAATCCGGAGACAACATCAATTTCTTTCAGGGTCACGCGACCGCCCAACCCTGGCGACGTGTCCAACGCATTGGCATACGTTCGCAGATTGGCGTTGACCACCTGCTCGCCTCCAGCGCCATTCCCTTCATCTTTCCCGCCACAAAAATTCATCGCGAATTTTTCGGCGATGGCTCGATGCGTCAACTAGCCCCGATCTCTCCCGCCATCCACCTCGGTGCAGAACGTATACTGATTGTCGGTGCCGGCCGCAAGAATGAACATCAGGAACGGCGCCGCGTCGACACCCACCCGTCGCTGGCACAAATTGCCGGCCATGCCCTCTCCAGCATCTTTCTCGACAGCCTGGCTGTCGATATCGAGCGAATGCAGCGTATTAACCGAACGCTCTCCGCCATCCCGCCCGAACTTCGCAACCACAGCGATATTCCCTTGCGGCCGATCCAGTCCTTGATCATTTCACCCTCGGAACGTCTGGAACGTATCGCTGCAGAAAACGCCAACGCCCTACCCTGGGCAATGCGAACGATGCTGGGGGGTATCGGTGGCATGAACCGACGCAATGGCACGCTGACGAGTTACCTGCTCTTCGAGAAGCCCTACACACGGGCCTTGATCGATCTTGGCTATGCCGACACCATGGCACGCGACACAGAAGTCGGAGACTTTCTCGAATTGTAAGGTTTGGGCGTACAGAACCGCCCACGCCAATAATCTGACCGACATTCAAACGCCCAGCTATTTTTTAGCGCTCCCACGGTCAACCGGAAAAAACCGCCAAAAACAAAAATTTCTTCAGGGCACCGGAGACCGCGGATACCCTAACGATTCAGGGATCCTTGACGTCCAACAGGCAATCGGCCGACTTCTCAACGCAAGCCGGCAAGGCCGAACCCGGCAAGCTTTGCCAACAGTCCGGGTTAGATTAGGTCGCCCTAATAAATGCTGCCATTTACGTTGGTAGACGTCATCACCCCGGCATTCACAGTGATTTCGTACGTCATCGGGTTGCCGCCGACTTGCTGCTTCTGCACCTCGACATTCGACAACGTCAGTGGCGTCGCCTGTTCCACGATGAATTTGCTATTGGGTGTAGCCTTGAGAATATAGGCCGCACCACTAGTTTTGGGATTACCGATCACCTTCAGGACAGGCGTATTCAAGCAGGAATAATCCTCGCATTCCATCAACAGCGCGGTCTCCTGATCAACCCCGATGGCACGCGCATTGGCTCTATCCACTTTGCCTTCAACTATGCTGCGGCCAAGGAAGCTGATCAATCGGCCCATGCGATCACGGTTGTGAAAGTGGGAATCGGTGACGGTCGACAACAAAGGGGAAAAAGGCGGCTGCTCATTGCTCCAAAAATCCATGACCAGATCAAGCGGAGCCTCCTGAGGCGGCTGCCAAGCCTTGTAAGGATCCAGCAATGCGTCCGCAGACTCCACGGAAACGGGGATGGCAACATAATTCAATTGACTAAGAATCATCATCCCGGCGCTCGTTCCACCAATCGGGATGCCAAAACGCTTGGCCTGATCGGAGAGCAGACTTTCCAGCGGTGTTCCTTTCCAGTATGTGTAGTAATCCCCCTGATCCCCTCCGGTGAGCCAGATTGCACCAGCGTTCTGGATATACGTTGCAAACACCGCAACGTTCGCCGGGTCCAGGGCAGTTTCCCGGTTCGGCACAACCAAGGTTACGACCGAGGCGAGTGGACCAAGTTTGGCAATAAAGCTGTCATAGGAAGGATTGCCACCGGCCCGGATCACAACGAAATTCCCCGCAACACCGACAGAACCATCAGCGCACTGCGCCATTTTCGCGATCATCCAACTGAACGCATCCTTGACATCAAGTCCCCCACCCATCAGTACAGCCGTACGCGACAGCAACGGGTTCGTGCGCGGAAGCGTGCCCGGATTCGTCTCGCACGGCAGCGAGGCGACCGGCTTTCCATGCTGATAAACGCTAACCTTCGACTTATTGGCTGCCTCAGCCGCCCCGGAACCAATGCTTAATAAGGCGCAGCCAATGATTGCCGCAAAAAATCTGCCCTTGGCCCCCTCAGGGCGGCGCTGCTGCGTGCGTGCACGCGTGTTGATTCGCTGTTTCATTTGAACCCTCTCCAAGATGGCCACGAACATTTTTCACGTACTGAAAACGAGTATATCGAAGACCATGCTGCCACTGCGAAATTACGCTTGGCAGGCGAGTGATCAATCACACGCGGGATTGCATACTGAAACTCGAGGCGCCTCATGGTTCAAACATTCGCGTCATTGAATTGACTTGAGAGGCGCTTGGGCAAGATAAGCTCGTCAACACCACGAAGTAAAGCCACTCCCTTGAGTCAATAAAAAAGCGCCCCGCAGGGCGCTTTTTCAGTATCTGGCGGGTCCGGTGAGATTCGAACTCACGATGGATTTCTCCACGCCGGTTTTCAAGACCGGTGCATTCAACCGCTCTGCCACAGACCCAATGGGCGCGCATAATATCACAAACACCTTCGGCGCCATCGTGCCACATTGCGCACGAATAATTGAAACTTCGTTCCCGGTCCGTTAGTCTTAGCCTCTGTCGCAACAACACAAGGGAAATTCCCGCATGAACACCAATTTCGAGATTGCCAATCAAGGCACCTCCGGATTCGCGCTTCAACAAAATCGCGTTCTTCGCAATACCTACATGCTGCTTGCACTTTCCATGGTGCCAACAGTTCTGGGCGCTCTACTCGGCATCCAGATGGAATTCAGTTTCATGGCCGGTAGTCCGCTGATGTCTTTCCTGCTCTTCATGGGCGTTGCCATGGGCTTCATGTGGGCAATTGAAAAGAACAAGGACAGTGGCTTGGGTGTTGCCTTGCTGCTTGGCTTTACCTTCTTTATGGGCCTGATGCTGTCACGTATCCTGCAGGTCGCCCTTGGCTTCTCCAATGGCGGCTCAATGATCGCCATGGCCGCTGGCGGCACGGGTGCAGTCTTCTTCACAATGTCAACGATTGCTGCTGTCAGCAAGCGTGATTTCTCCGGGATGGGCAAGTTCCTGTTCATCGGCATGATCATCGTGCTGCTGGCAGGCGTCGCGAATATCTTCTTCCAGATTCCGGCGTTGTCGCTGACCATTGCTGTTGCTGTCGTCGGTATCTTCTCGGCCTATATCCTGTATGACATCAGCCGCATTGTTCAGGGAGGCGAAACCAATTATGTCAGCGCAACCCTGGCGGTTTATCTCGACGTCTACAACGTATTCGTCAGCCTGCTGCAACTGATCATGGCATTCACCGGTGAGCGCGACTAATTCCGCTTCCGTGACGTAAA
>DAOLIO010000008.1:28338-30244 GCA_035328505.1 Azonexus sp. | reverse complement strand
GCTGAAGGCGATGCTCGGCGAAGCCTGGCTGGCGATGGGCGCCAACCGCCTGCGCTCGGCGCTGACCATGCTGGGCATGGTGATCGGCGTTGGCGCCGTGGTCATCATGATGGCCATCGGGCAGGGGGCGCAGTATGCCGTGCAGCAGACGATCAGCACGATGGGCTCCAATCTGTTCATCGTTCTCTCAGGTTCCTTTACTGCCTCTGGCGTACGAAGTGGCTCGGCCGGCGCGCCGTCGCTCAGCGTGGCCGATGCCGATGCCATTGCTGAACTCGATGGCGTCGTCAATGTTGCGCCGACTCATTCCGGTACACGGCAACTGGTCTATGGTTCGCAGAACTGGAGCTCGCAGGTGATCGGCACCACACCCGCCTACTTTGAGGCGCGGTCCTGGAATATTGTCAGCGGTGCCAGTTTCGGTGACTCGGACGTGCGGTCCTCGACGCGGGTGGCCATCATCGGCAAGACGGTCGCCGACAACCTGTTCGGCGCGGACGATCCGGTCGGCAAGACGATGCGCATCCAGCAAAATCCGTTCATCGTCATCGGTGTCCTGGGCAGCAAAGGCCAGAGCCTCGATGGCCGCGACCAAGATGACACGGTGATCATTCCGTTGTCGACCGCTCAGCGCAAGGTTTTCGGGACGCCCTTCCTCGGCTCGGTGCGCATGATCATGGTGCAGGCCGATTCGCCCGATAACATGCCGCGCGTCATGGACAGCACGACCGCGCTGCTCCGCCAGCGCCATCGCCTGCGCGAAGGCATGCCGGATGATTTCTTTACGCGCAACCTGTCGGCGGCGGCCGAATCCGAAGCGGAAACGACGCGCACCATGTCCATCCTGCTCGGCGCCATCGCCTCGATTTCGCTGCTCGTCGGCGGTATCGGCATCATGAACATCATGCTGGTTTCAGTGACGGAACGGACGCGTGAAATCGGCATCCGCATGGCCATTGGCGCCCGGCAAAAGGATATCCTCAGCCAGTTTCTGCTCGAAGCCGTGATGATTTCATTTGCCGGTTGCCTGCTCGGCCTGCTTCTGGGACTGGGCGTGGCGCTCGGCATCAATATGTTTACCGGCATGGTCATTGTCATTTCCGGCAGTGCGGCGCTGATTGCCTTTGTCGTGGCCGCCGGTGTGGGCATTTTCTTCGGCTGGTATCCGGCCCAAAAAGCCGCCAAGCTCGACCCGATCGAGGCCTTGCGCTACCAATAAAACGTTGGCCGCATCGGTCCCTTGCCGGTGATCCGCGACGGAGATTTAATGACGGCTGACGGGCCTTCGGTAACCCGCTGTTTGATGTGCCTCGCTCCCCTATTCGACAGTGTATTCGGATGCCTGGCGAGCAGCGCCCCTAACGCCGCGAAAGTCAGGCAGGCCGTACAGGCGCCTTCCCAGGAGGCGGAGCAGCCAAATCTGGTATTGCCGGGTTATGCCAAAGGGGGGTCGATGAGCTGTCCTTTGGACACTTACCCGGAAATCCATCGCGTGACCGCGGTGGTCAGTTTGGCGAGCGTGGTTGGCGGATCTCCGCTGGCCCATGACACCAGTGCCGATTAACTCAAGCTGCTGCGGAATTTTCCCGGAGCCAAGTGCGAGCCGCTTGATGGTGGTGCAGTTCACGACATCCTGCCCGAACCGCGGAAGGCCTGGCTAGCCCAGCATGCTGTCTGCCCTTGATAGTCGCAATGATAGCCAGGTCATCCTCTACGATCAGTTCCTGCCGGGCAGTACGCTGCTTGCATATCTGGACGCCGATCACTGGGCAGTTGGCGTGCCGATGGCGCGAACGCATGATGTGATTGGCGCACTTCTGGTGGATCAGAATGCCTATCCGCGCGACGCGGTCTACGAGGCGCTATTGAGATTCATTGAAGAGGATCTCGGACAAGGCGCAAGGGC
>DAOLIO010000008.1:0-28238 GCA_035328505.1 Azonexus sp. | reverse complement strand
TCTACGAGGCGCTATTGAGATTCATTGAAGAGGATCTCGGACAAGGCGCAAGGGCTTTACGGTAATCGCCTTCATTCGCCAGGCGAGCGTAACAGCAAGAATCGCCAAAGCGCCGAGCGCTACTGCGATGCGCACAAGGTAACCTTGAAGCAAACGCCTTCGAGCTTGCTGGCGGGTCCGGCAACTGCCCTGCCGCCGTGTTGGCGGGCAATTGCTTGAACGATCGCCAAACCCAAACCATTGCCCTCTCTTGAGTTTTCGGGGAGCTGATAGAAGCGCTCGAATACGCGTTCATACTCCGCTTCCGGGATGCCGATGCCGCTGTCTTCGACGGAGATCCAGGCATTTTCGGCGTCCTGTCCGCAGCTTACGGTGATGGATCCACCCGCTGGTGTATGGCGAATGGCGTTGTCGAGGAGATTGCCGAGCATTTCCTGCAAGAGCAATGCGTTGCCATGTGCAAACGCTGGGGATAGTTCAAAGCCGAGATCGATTTGTTTGCGAATGGCTACCGGGAGCCAGGTTTCGGCCACTTGTCGCACCACGTCTTCCAGTGCGATATCGGCATAGGTTTGTGCGGGTGTCGGTTCGGCGCGGGCCAGGGCAAGCATCTGGTCGATCAGATGCGATAGCCGGTGCGTGGCTGACAGGATGCCGTCGAGTTTTTTGCTGGCTTCCAGCGGAGATTCGCAGGAAGCCGCTTCGACTTGCGCCTGAAGCGCCGCAATGGGATTGCGCAGCTGATGCGCCGCATCAGAAACGAAATTTCGCTGGCTGGACAGCGAATGCTCCAGTCGGCGCAGGAGCTCGTTGATCTCCGTAACCACCGGCTGCATTTCCTCGGGTACCTCCACCTGAACCGGGCTAAGGTCAGTCTGCGAGCGCGCTGCCAACTCGTTGCGAAGATTTGATAATGGTGTCAGACCCGAGCGAACCCCAAACCACACGACAACGATGCAGGCTATGGTCAATAGCAGTTCGGGCAACAGCATGCCAAGGAGGATTTCCCGCACCAGCGCATTGCGCTTGACGAGCGTTTCGCCAGCCAGCACGGTAAATGTCTGGTTGGCCAGTTCCAGTTGAAATGCGGCAACCCGAATGGGTTCGGTTTTCAGGAAGCCATCAAAATAGTAGCGGACCTCGCTGCCAGGCAGGCGCGGACTGTCGACTGCCGGCATCGGCAGTCCGGGTTCGCCATCGATCACCTCGCCATCGGGGCCGCGAACGGCGTAAAACACGCGGTCAAATTTGTCGGTCAGCAAGACTGCGCGAGCTTGTGGTGTCAGTGGCAATTGCGGTTTGCCATCAACGACCTTCAACTGGTCAGCGATGGCCAGTGTGGTATCCAGAAGGGCGCGATCATAGGCTTTCGTTGCACTCCGCCAGGCCACCCAGTAGGCTGTGGCCGCCCCGCACAGGAGCAGGGCAAGCATGGTGGGCAGCAGTCTGCGCAGCAGCTGAAAGCGGAGGCTAGTTTGCTGCATCATTGCCTTCGGAGGGCTTTTCCAGGAAGTAACCGAGACCACGCACCGTCCGTATCGTGACGCCTGCCGGTTCAAGTTTTACACGCAGTCGCGAAATGAATTTTTCGATGGCATTTGGCGTGATCTCGTCATCCCACGTATAGATCGCCTGTGTGATCTGGTCCTTATTGACAATCCGATTGACGCGGCTGGCAAGAAACTCGACTGCCGCCCATTCGCGAGCGCTCAATTCAAGTGCCTGCTCGCCTAGCCAGGCACGCTTGCCGTCGGTGTCGAGCTTTAATCGGCCGAGCATGACGAATGGTTCATGGGTGGCCTGTGTTCGGCGAATCAGGGCACGCATCCTCGCTTCCAGTTCCACCAGCGCCACCGGTTTGACCACATAGTCGTCGGCACCAAGATTGAGCAGTAGTACACGTTCTTCAAGATCCATGCGTGCTGACAGGACAAGAACGGGCATGGTCTGCTTGCGTTTGCGCAGCCGCTCCACGACCTTGCGGCCATCAAGCCCCGGTAGCCCGAGATCCAGAATGACCAAATCGAATGACCCGGATTCGAGCAGCCGATCCGCAATTAATCCATCGCTGGCCAGTTCGACCTGGTAGCCGGTTTGACTCAGCGAACGGGCCAGTCCGTCAGCGAGCAGGGCGTCATCTTCAACGAGCAATATATGCATGGGCGTGGTCAGTCATTCGTCAGGCTAACTCCATAAGATATCACTCCCCATTCAACGATTCATCAATGCGCCGCCTACTGCTTTCAATAATATTGTTTCCATTGTTGTGCCATGCCCAAGGCTCGGTGGCACTATCGCTGAAAGATGCAGAAACGCTCTGGCAACAACATAGCCACGAACTTCTACTGGCTCAGGCAGCAGTGACATCGGCCGCAGCCGATGTCAGCGTGGCCGGGCAGCGGGTCAATCCAGATGTCTCCGTCAATGTGCTCTCAATCAGTCCGTGGTCTGGCTATGGCGCCGGTGGCTGGAGTGAAAAAAAACTGGATACCGTCTTGCGTATCGATCAGCTTGTCGAGCGAGGCGGCAAGCGCGATCTGAGGGTAAGCGGTGCTGAATCGAGACTGGCCGCGAGTCGCTTTGATCTGGACGACACTGCACGACAGCAGCTTGGTGTGCTCCGCTACGCCTATTACAACCTGCGCCTGGCTCAGGAAAAACTGATGCTGGCATGGGAGACTGCCGAGCTTTATGGCAAAAGCGCTGACGCAGGGAGACTTAGGCAGAAAGTCGGGGATATTGCGCCCGTCGACGTTTCCCGGTTGCAGATTGACAAGGCACGGGCGGATAGTGATGTGCGGCAAACGCAGACCGAACTGGAGCAGGCGCAACAGGCGCTGGCTTATCTGATTGGGCGGGAGCAGGATGCCCGTCAACTCGTTGCCGCTGACGACTGGCCTGCACTGGAAGAGACAGCGTTGAACCCGGTGCCTCTCGGACAACGTCCGGATCTGGAAGCTGCCCAGAAGCGAGTCCGCGCAGCAGAAGCCGATCGTGATCTGGCGCGCGCAAAAAAAAGCCGTGACGTGACCATCGGGTTCCAGATGGAGCATAACCTCCAGAATGCGCCCACCGACAGTATCGGCTTTGGCCTGAGTGTTCCGCTCTTCATCTGGCACGAATATGAGGGTGATATTGCCCGTGCCGAGGCTGATGTTGATGTCGCTCGCCTGCAGTATCAACAGCAGCAGGCACAAGCCAGCGGACAGGTGACACTGGCCAGGAATATGCTGCTCTCGGCACGCGATCGCTACAAACGCCTTGAAAGCGGCATGCTCAACGATGCTGAACGCGTTGCCAAGGCAGCAGAGCTGGCCTACAGCAAAGGTGCGATGGGTTTGATGGATCTCCTGGATGCTCGCCGCACGCTGCGCCAGATTCAGATTGAAGCGGCCAGTGCCCGTGCTGATTACGCCAAGGCGTTGTCGGACTGGCAAATCCAGGCCGAATTCAGGAAACTAAAATGAAGCTGACATTTGTTCTGCCCACTATCCTGCTGGTGCTTGCCGGCTGTTCAGCCGAGCCTGAGGCTGCCAAGGAACCCAGCATCAAGGTAAATGGCGAAATTGCTACGCTGGCCGAGCCCGACAAGGCTACATTCCTCAAGCTGGCCACCGTGGAAGCTGACCAGGGCGGCATGCTCCGGTTGCCTGGGCGTCTGGTCTGGAACGAGGAAAAGACTGTTCGTGTATTTCCCCAATTAGCTGGTCGCGTACTGAGTATTGCGGTCGACGTTGGAAATACGGTCAAAAGCAATCAACCCCTGGCCGTCTTGAGTTCGCCTGATTATGGCCAGGCGCTGGCCGATGCACGCAAGGCCAAGGCAGATGCCCAAGTCGCGGCGCAGGCGCTGGAGCGCAGCCGCCAGTTGCGCGAAGCCGGTGTCGTTGCAGAGAAGGACTGGCAACTGGCGGAAGCAACCTCGGTGGCCGCCAAGGCTGAGGCTCAGCGCGCCAGTCGGCGTCTCGCGGGTTTGGGGGGCGATGGGGACGGGACCTATGTGCTGCGCAGTCCGCTGGCAGGTGTGGTGGTTGAGCGCAATGTGAATCCGGGCATGGAATTTCGGCCAGATCAGGCAACATCCCCCTTGTTCGTGGTCACTGACCCGGCCAGCCTGTGGATACAGATTGATGCCGGGGAGGCCGATCTGGGGAATCTCAAATCCGGCCAGCCATTGCTGGTTGAGTCCAGGCAGTATCCCGGGGAGCGTTTCAAAGGTGTCATCCGCCATATTGCCGACTTTGTCGATCCAGCAACCCGAACCATCAAGGTACGTGGTGAGGTACCTAATGCCGATCGTCGCCTGAAGGGAGAAATGTTCGTCAATGCGCTGGTCGAGTTGCCAGCCTCGCAGGCATTGCGGGTGCCGGCCTCGGCTGTCTTCCTATTGGGCGAGAAGCGTTTTGTTTTTGTTGAGGAGGCGCCAGGACGCTATCGTCGTCAACTGGTTCAGGCGGCAAGCGAGCGCGAAGGATGGGTCGATCTGCTGGCGGGCGTGAAGGCGGGTGACAGGGTGGTCACTGAAGGCAACCTCAATTTGCTCAAGTTCTTCAAGCCGGTTGTCGCAGAAAATCAGGCGGTTAAATGATCAAGCGCATTGTTCATTTCGCGCTTAACCAGCCGCTGTTCATACTTTTGGGGCTGGTGCTGTTTATTGGTGCCGGGATCGCCGCTTTCCGGTCATTGCCGATCGAAGCCTTTCCGGATGTCACCGATACCCAGGTGACGGTCATTTCGCTTTACCCCGGACGGGCGCCTGAAGAGGTCGAGAAGCAAGTGACCATACCTCTCGAGATTGCACTCTCCGGGGTGCCGAATTCGATCCGGATGTTTTCACATACACAATTCGGACTCTCTTTTATCGTCATTACCTTTGACGAAAAGCCCAGCTTGTTCATGGCTCGTCAGTTGGTCGAAGAACGCTTGCGCGGACTGGATCTACCATCTGGCGTTGAGCCTGAGCTTGCTCCGCCGGCGACGGCTACCGGTGAGATCTTCCGTTACCGGCTTGATGCGCCGGGTCTGAAACCGAGTGAAATTCGAGCCATTCAGGATTGGACCGTTTCCCGTCAGATCAAGCAGGTCCCGGGAATCGCCGATGTTGTCTCGCTGGGCGGCCCGATACGGCAGTATGAGGTCCACCCGAATCTGGCCAAACTGCGAGATTTCAAGCTGACTATCGGTCAGTTGTTCAATGCCTTGCAACGAGCCAATGCCAATGCCGGTGGCGGATCGGTAGCGCAAGGACGTCAACAGTTCCTGATCCGTTCTCTCGGGTTGCTGAAATCTTCGGCCGACATCAGTCAGGTCGTGGTTGCCGAAAACAACGGCACGCCGGTTCTGGTCAGGGATGTTGCCGAGGTCGTCGAGGCCCGCGTGCCGGAACAGGGTATCGTCGGCATCAGTGACGCCAGTGGTGATCAGGACGATGTCGTGTCCGGCATCGTGCTGTTGCGGAAGGATGAAAATCCATCCGTGGCGCTTGACGCACTGAAGGCCAAGGTGGATGCACTCAACGCTGGCGGCTTGCCACCGGGGGTGCAAATTATTCCGTTTTACGACCGTTCCTGGCTGATCAGCAAGACGCTGAAAACCGTTTTCAGCAATTTGCTTGAGGGAGCTTTGCTTGTCACGCTGGTACTTTACCTCTTCCTCGCTGATTTTCGGGCGGCGGGTATTGTCGCGTCCATTATTCCCCTGGCCTTGCTCGGCACATTCATCGGATTGTCCTTGGTCGGTATTCCCGCCAACCTGCTTTCTCTGGGGGCCATGGACTTTGGCATCATTGTTGATGGTGCGGTAATTGTTATCGAAAATATATTCCGACGTCTTGGCGAGTCTCATCGTGATGGTGGTCGCAAACCGCAGTCGCGAACCATTCAGGAGGCCGTCGTCGAAATAGGGCGGCCAACCGTGTTTTCGATGGTCATCATCATGGTGGCCCATCTGCCGATCTTCACCATGCAGCGGCACGAAGGAAAAATTTTCGCACCGATGGCGTACTCGGTGGTCGCCGCGCTGATTACATCGCTGATCCTTTCGCTGACACTGGTTCCTTTTCTCTCGAAAATTGCCTTCAAGAATCACGTGCCGCACGACGAAACGAAGTTGATGCACTGGTTCATGGAAAAGTATGAGCCGGCACTGAAATGGGTGCTCGCCAACGCACGGCGCGTGCTGGTAGTTGCCCTGGCTGCGCTGGCCATGACGGCCGCGGTGGTGCCGCAGTTGGGGACCGAGTTCTTGCCCGAACTGAACGAAGGCTCGATCTGGATCAACATCACATTGCCAACGTCGGTGTCGGTCGATGAAGCCAAAGGCGAATTGCACAAGTTGCGCCGAATCATTGCTGATTTCCCCGAAGTGAATGCGGCGATTTCCAAAGCGGGGCGACCAGAGGATGGCACTGATCCTAAGAACATCAACATGACCGAAATGCTGGTCGACCTGAAGCCGGAAAGTGCCTGGCGCAAAGGGATGACCAAGGATCAACTGATCCGCGAGATGGAGGACAAGCTGAACGATGTGCCAGGCATCGAGCCAAGCTTCAGTCAGCCGGTGCGCGATCAGATTCTCGAATCCATTTCGCAGATCGACGGCCAGATTGTCATCAAGCTGTTCGGCGACGATACGGCGACGCTGAAGCGCTATGCCAATCAACTGCTCGACAAGATTGGCAACGTGCCGGGCGTTCTCCGTGCGTTCATTGACCGCGATGGCGACTTGCCGCAATACCGGCTCGAAATTGACCGTGCCGCCGCCGCCCGCTACGGGTTAAATGTCATGGACGTGCAGGATGTCGTTGAAACGGCCATGGCCGGCAAGGCAGCGACCGAGTTGTGGGAAGGTGACCGCCATTTCAGTGTGGTTCTGCGCCTCGACGAACCCTCAAGGCAACTCGACAAGCTCAAGGATGTCCTGGTGCCGACACCGTCAGGTGCCCAGGTGCCGCTCTCCGGTCTGGTGGATTTCAAGCTGAGCAGTGGCGCCATGAACATTGCCCGCGAATCCGGCCAGCGGGTAGTTGCCATCGGTGTTTTCATCCGTGATCGCGACATGGGGAGCGTTGTTGCCGACATGCAGACCCATGCCAGGGATCTCAAGTTGCCGCCGGGTTACTCGATCGCATGGTCCGGTGAATTCGAGAACCAGGAACGTGCCATGAAGCGACTGATGCTGGTTGTTCCGCTATCCATTCTGGTGATCTTCGTGCTGCTCTTTGATGCCTTCGAGTCCTTCAAGGATGCCTTGATTATCATCTGCAATATTCCCTTCGCCTTGATTGGCGGTATCTTTGCCTTGCTGCTTTCGGGGATTCCCTTGTCGGTGTCGGCGGCCATTGGATTTATCGCGCTATTCGGACAGGCTGTGCTGAACGGGGTGGTCATGGTCAGCTATATCAATCAGTTGAAGCTTCAGGGAATGGACACCTATCAGTCGGTTTTCCAGGGAGCCCTGTCGCGCTTGCGCACGGTGTTGATGACGGCGTTGCTGGCCATGCTGGGCCTGTTGCCGATGGCGCTGTCGCATGGCATCGGTTCGGAGACCCAGCGACCCTTGGCGCTGGTCGTGATCGGCGGCCTGATTTCGGCGACCTTGCTGACCTTGTTTGTATTGCCGGCGCTCTATTATTTCGTGGCAACGCATCCCCGGTTAGCCAAGGCATTGCATTGACGGGGTGAAAAAAGGTGCGGGTCATCACCATTCTCCTGGCGTTATGTGTTCCAGCAGTTGCTTGGGGCGACGATCTGCCCACGGGGAAGCTCAGTGATGACGATGTTGCGGTTGAATATCGGGATGGCACCTATTTCAGCAGTCTGAGCCTGCGTGTCGTTGCTCAGCCGGCACAGGTACTGGAAGTGTTGACCGATTTCGAACACATGGCTGATTTCGTGCCGAATCTGATTGCCAGCCGGGTTGTGTCGCGATCAGGCAATGTTTATCGCATTCATCAGCAGGGAAACGCCGTTTTCGGACCCTTTTCCTTCCCGTTTGAATCGGAACGACGGATTGAATGGTTTCCGGAAGGGCGGCTGGTGGCTCAGGCCTTGTCTGGTTCGACCAAATACATGCGGAGTGAATTGCGCTATCAGGGGGTCGCCGGGGGAACGCGCATCGACTACCGGATGGAGGTGATTCCCGATCGCTGGATTCCTTCTGGCATGGGGGTCAATCTGATGCGTCACGAACTGGCCGAACAATTCTCGGCCCTGGCGCGTGAAATTGCTCGCCGCCAAAATCTCCGGCAGCACACCCAACACTGATCCTGCCCGGAGCGGCATCCGCCCGAGCAGGGGTCTGGACATCAAATCACCAGCTGCGTGCCCAGTTCGACCACGCGGTTGGTCGGAATGTGGAAGAAGTCGCTGGCGCTGGTCGCGTTCTTTGACATCACGGCGAACAGACGGGCGCGGATGGGCGACATGCCACGGGCCATCGATGGGACTATGGTTTCGCGTGACAGATAGAAGGTTGTTTCCATCATGTCAAAACGCTCGCCATGCCCTTTGCAGAGTTCCAGGGCGCCTGGAATGTCGGGGCTTTCCATGAAACCGTAGCGGATGATCAGGCGCATGAAGCCCTTCTGCATGCGGTGGAGGTAGATGCGCTCCATGTCGTTGACGGTCGGTGTATCGGTGGTTTGCACGGTGACCAGCACGACGCGTTCATGGAGCACCTGATTATGTTTCAGGTTGTGCAGCAGGGCCGGAGGGACGCCGTCCTTGGCGCTGGTCATGAAGATGGCTGTGCCATAAATGCGATGCACATCGTCGATTGACTGCAGAAAGTCGCTCATCGGAATGCTCTGCTTGGCCATCTCTTCGGAGACCATGCGCCGCCCGCGCCGCCAGGTGGTGAGCACGGTAAATGAGACAAGCCCCATGGCCAGCGGGAACCAGCCACCCTCAGGGATCTTGATGACATTGGCGCCAAAGAAGGCGATATCCACCAGCAACAGCGAGCCGGCGACGATTGCCACGACCAATTTGTTCCATTTCCACATCAGGACCATGACAAACGCGACGAGGATGGTGTCGATCAGCATCGTGCCGGTGACGGCAATACCGTAGGCGGCGGCAAGGTTGGAGGAGTTCTTGAAGCCGAGCACCAGCGCGACCACGGCGAGAAAAAGCGACCAGTTGGTAAAGGGCACGTAGATCTGACCTTCTTCCATGCCAGAAGTGTGAATGATCTGCATGCGTGGCAACAGGCCCATCTGAATGGACTGGCGGGCGACCGAAAAGGCGCCGGAAATGACGGCTTGCGAGGCAATGACGGTGGCTGCAGTGGCCAGGACGACCATCGGGATCAAGGCCCAATCAGGAGCGAGGTGGTAGAAAGGGCTGGCGATGGCTTGCGGTTCGACCAGCAGCAAGGCGCCTTGGCCAAAGTAGTTGAGAATCAGTGCCGGCATCACATAACCGAACCACGCGATGCGAATCGGAAAGCGTCCGAAGTGACCCATGTCCGTATAGAGCGCTTCTCCCCCCGTAACCGCCAGCACCACCGAGCCCAGCGCGAGGAACGCGAGCACGGGTTGGGTGCCGATGAACACGATGGCATAGAGCGGATTCAGCGCCAGTAACACGGCCGGATTGGATGCGATTTGGTTCAGGCCGAGTACGGCCAGAATGCCGAACCAGGCCACCATGACCGGGCCGAAGAAAATGCCGACGGCACCCGTACCCCGCTTCTGGATGAAGAACAAGCCGGTCAGGATGCCAAGCGTGATCGGGATGACGTAAGGCGTCAGTGTCGGGGTGATGATTTCCATGCCCTCGACCGCGGAGAGTACGGAAATCGCCGGCGTGATCATGCTGTCGCCGTAAAACAGGGCGGCGGCGAAGATGCCGAGCAGGGTGATGATCCACGACAGCCTGGGATTTTTGGCTCGCTCGGTGACCAGCGCCAGCAAGGCCAGAGAGCCGCCTTCGCCACGGTTGTCGGCGCGCATGATGATGGCGACGTACTTGATGGTGACCAGCACGATGATTGCCCAGAAAACGAGCGACAGAACGCCAAGAATGTTTTCGGGTGTGACCGGGATCGGATGATGGCCGTTGAAAATTTCCTTCAGGGCATACAGCGGGCTGGTGCCAATGTCGCCAAAGACGACCCCGATGGCGGCCACGGTAATGGCCGGCAATGCTTGCTTGGAATGCGACGACATTAATTCCCCTGCTGCGCCTTTGGCGCTGGTTTTTTGTGCTGTTCACCTTGCCGGTCCAGGCTGACGGCGGACTGACAAGGCTCCCAATCTAGCACTTTGCCATGACCTTTGGTATAGATAAGGGCTCGTAGGGTCATGTGGCAAGGAGCTTGGAATGGCTAAAATTGGACGTCATCTGTTGATTGAGGGGCGTGTGCAGGGCGTGGGCTACCGTTGGTCGATGACCGAGGAGGCCAAAAAACTGGGCCTCCTGGGCTGGGTTCGTAATCTGGCGGATGGCCGGGTTGAGGCGATGGTCGTCGGCGAGGAAATGGCGGTACTGGATTTGATTGCCTGGGCGCGGCGCGGGCCGGCGCACGCCGTCGTGCAGCAGGTGAATATTGCGCTCGGCGACGGCGATTTTCGGTGCTTTGAGCAAGTGCCGAACGCCTGACCATGCATTGCCACGGTCAACCGGGAAAAATGGCTGAAACCGAAAGCATTCACAGCACGGTCGGCGCGTCATCCAGTTCGTTCGGATTGTCGGCCGTGGCCGGGAAATGGACGGTGAGGAGCTGGCTGATGCGCGAAATCGCATCGATCATGCCACCCCGGTAATTGCCGCTGGAAAATGCTACTTCCATCTTGCGGCACACCGCCTCCCACGCGCTTTGATCAATGAGCGCGGCAATGCCCCGGTCGGCGAGGATCTCGACGCGGCGGTCGACCAGTTGCACGTAAATGAGGATGCCATTGGCTTCCCGCGTTCCAGCCACGCCCAGTGAGTCAAACAGTGCAGCGGCGCGGTCGCGGCAGGACTGGTTGTCCAGTAGCGAACGCCATGGCAGGGCGCCTTCGATGGCAATCCGGATTTCGCCCCGTTGTCGTGCTTCGGCGGCCTTCACTGCGGCCCCGATGGCGGTCAGGTCATCGGCCCGAAAAGCCCGTCTGGCCCACCAGCCGGGCGCCGATAAATGTTTGAGCAAGCGTTTCAGCATCGTTTCACCAATTTCCCGAAGCGCCGCCGCCGCCAAAGCCACCGCCACCCCCGGAGAAGCCGCCGCCCCCCGATGAGCCGCCACCAAATCCGCCGGGGAAGCCGCCGCCGGATTGCCAGCCACCGCGACCAAGCCGGATGAAGGACAGCGCAAATGCCAGCAGGGCCACAATGCCGGCAATGCCCAGCGAGGCAAAGGCGGTCCACGCCAGCCAGCCGGCGACGCCAGACACGGCAACGGAACCAAGCAGGCCGAACATGGAGCGGATGACCCCCCCCATGAAAAGGGCGATCAGCAGGAAGGTCAGTGTATCGCCGGGGTCGGCGCTGGGTCGGGCTGCCGGTTCTGCGGGCGCCGGCAGCGCCTCGCCGCGAATGACCTTGGCCAGCGTTTCCACGCTTGCCCGCAGGCCGCCGGCAAAATCGCCTTCGCGAAAACGCGGCGCCATCTGTTCGGCGATGATGCGCTTGGCGATGGCGTCGGGTATCGCACCTTCCAGCCCGTAGCCGACTTCGATCCGCATTTTCCGGTCGTCCTTGGCGACGAGGATGATCACGCCGTCATCGATGCCCTTGCGCCCGATTTTCCAGGCCTCGGCCAGCCGAATGCTGTATTGCTCAATGGCTTCCGGCTGCGTCGTTGGCAGCATGACAATGACGACCTGCGCGCCCTTGTCCTTGTCCAGCGCCGCCAGGCTGGCGGTCAGCGATGCCTTGTCCTCAGCCGACAGTGTACCGGTCAGATCGGTAACCCGCTCGGTCAGCGGTGGCAGTGCCACCTCGTTGGCGCTCCAGCCGATCAGCGGCAGGAGCGCCAAGCAGAGGGCGGCAAGCCAGCGCAGCATCGCGGCTTACTTGGCGGCGGCCGGGGTGTCGAACTTGATCACGGGCGGGGCCGAAATGGCTTTTTCGTCCTCGACCGTGAAATTGGCTTTGGGCTTGTAACCCATGACCATGGCAGTCAGGTTGTTCGGAAAGGTGCGAACAGAAATGTTGTACTGGCGCACCGTGTCGATATAGCGGTTGCGGGCCACGGTAATGCGGTTTTCCGTGCCTTCAAGCTGTGCCTGCAGGTCGCGGAAATTGGCGTCGGCTTTCAGGTTCGGGTAATTTTCCGAAACCACGAGCAGACGGGAGAGGGCACCTGAGAGTTCGGACTGCGCCTTCTGGAATTTGGCAAAGGCCGCTTCGTCATTGACCAGTTCCGGTGTGATCTTCATGCCGGCCACGTTGGCGCGTGCCTCGGTGACGCGGGTCAGCACTTCCTTTTCATGCGCGGCGTAGCCTTGCACGACGGAAACCAGATTGGGAATCAGATCGGCGCGGCGCTTGTATTGGTTCAGCACTTCCGACCAGGCGGCCGTGACGCCTTCATCATTGATCTGGATCTGGTTGTACCCGCAGCCGGATAACAGGGTGGCGATGAGAACGAGGACGGCATAAAGACGAATGCGCATTGCAGGAGCTCCGGAAAATTGGTTCGCTGAACAGCATACCATCGTGATATTCAGGGGAGCGTAAAGATTCGTGATTGCCCCGGTCAACCGGGAAAAATGGCCGAAAACGAAAATTTTGACGGGTGGCGTTCAGGCGGTTTGTGTCGGGACAGGCCCGAGATTCAAGGCATTTTTCGGCGCAGCAGGTGATTGACGATAAAGGTCAACACGGCCTCGCCACGCTGGTTGACGGCGTGATATTTGAGCCGTGCAATGCCGCGATCCGGCTTTGAAGCCGATGGCCTGACCTCGAGCACCTCAATCTCGCTGTGCAGCGTATCGCCTGGCCGGACCGGGGCCAGCCAGCGCAGTTCATCAATCCCGGGAGAGCCCATGCTCGACTCGGCCAGCAGGCCGGACTGGATGAACAGCCGGAAGCAGATGGCCAGACTCTGAAATCCGCTGGCGATCAGTCCGCCGTACGGAGAACTCGCCGCAGCGTTGGCGTCGAGATGAAAGGGTTGGGGGTCGTAGCGCCAGGCAAAATCGATGATTTCGGCTTCGGTGAGGGTCAGGCCGGGTGATGTAAAGCGCTGGCCGGGAGTCAGGTCGTCAAGAAATCGGGTATCCATGGGGCGTCTCCTCGGTGGGGTCAGGGGTTTTTACATTGCGAAACAATGATGTCGCCGGCCTTGCCGCAGGGGGTCAAGGCGCCGGGAACCGGATGTGGCGTGCCATCGCTGTCGATTTGCGCGGCGAGCGTATGCCATTCGAGCACGCCGGTCTTGTCCAGTTTGAGGCGGAGTAGCCAGCCGAGCTTGGCTTCGGGAAAGTCGAAACCGTCGAAGACAAAATTGCCTAGGCTGTAGATGATGGGTTTGCCCCGATAAATGTCGGCACCCTGGGTGACGTGGGGATGGCTGCCGACAACCATGCTGGCGCCTTCGTCGATCATGCGCCGGGCAAAGGTCTGCAGGCGCCGGGTGGGGGTGGGTTCGTTTTCCCAACCCCAGTGCATGAACGGGATGATGAGATCGGCGCCGGTAGCCTTGGCGGCCCGGATGTCGGAAATGACCTGATCGTCTTCGCTCCACGCGGTGCCGGGCGTGTCGGGGCCGGCTTCGAAGGCGCGCGGGATGAATTCGTTATAGCCTAGGACAGCGATTTTCAAGCCCTGGCGTTCTATCCACAAAGGCTTGTGGGCTTCGGCGAGATTCTTGCCGGCGCCGAAGCGGGCAATGCCGGCCGCGTCGAGTCGACGCATGGTTTCGAGCAGGGCCTCGGTACCGTAGTCGCCCGTATGGTTGTTGGCCAGCGTGACGGCGTCGAAACGTCCTTGCAGCACGGGCATTGTGCGTGGGTGGGCGCGGAAGGTGAAGAATTTGGGCGTCAGGCGCGTGCCGCTCTCGGCGATCGGGCATTCGAGATTGGCAATGCGGTAGTCGGCAGCCTTGAGCACGGCTGCGAAGGGGGCCAGGGGGTCGCCCCCCTTGGCGATGAACCGCCCCGGCCCGTCGTCGAGCATGATGTCGCCGGCGAAAATCAGGGTTATCGATTCCGCCTGGGCGCTGACCGGACACCATAAACCGGCGGCGGCCAGCATGGCAAACAAGATGCTTCCTGCGGTCAACCGGAAATTTCGGCTCATTTTGAAATTTCCTGTTTCAGTTCGCACCAGTATTCCAGTTCAAGGCCATAGCGGGGTTCATAGACGCGGTGCAGGCCGGTGAAGCCGTAGCTGCGGTCATGAACCAGCGGCGGATAGTGGTAGGTCGCCTGCTGGATCAGTGAACGGCTGTCTTCATAATTGCCGTAAGCATAAAGCTTGATGCTGGCCAGATCGGCCGGCTCGGTACGAAAGACGATCCGGAACTGAAGGTAGGAACCTACGTCGACCGGGGCGACGGTGTAGGGCGACGCGGTGGGCCGGGCTTCAACGATGCTGCTGTCGCCGCCGTAACCGAGATAGCAGGCGATTCGCTCATTCGATTCGGCATGTGCTATTGCGCTTCCTGCCAACAGGACGCCGAGCAGCGCGTTAGTGAGCCTTGGCATGGCCGGATGGTTTGAGGATGATGTTGACCGGCTGTGCTTGTTTGTTCTTGATAACCGGGTAGACCTTGCTGCTAACAAAGCGCAGCTTGCCGCCGGCGTTGATTCGGGCGGTGATGGCGATGCGGGCTTTTGGGCTGATCAGGTCGCGGTCGATGGTGGCGCTGAAGGGGATGGGTACCTGGGCGCCGTTGAGCTCGTAGCGCTGTTCGACCAGCGTACGCCCCCTTTCCTGGATGAGGACGGTGAGGATGGCATCGGGCGGGAGCGCGTTGCGGGTCAGGTAGGTAATGTGACCGGTGACCTCCATGAAGCTGCTGGCGACTGTCGGGGGCGCAGGCCGGGGTGCGGCCGGCGGGAGATTGCCGCGTGTGCAGCGGCGCATGTTGCGCTTGCCGTCTTCGAAAATGGCGTCGTCGCCCTTGGTGTGCAGGCGAATATCGCCGTTGCGATAGAGGGCGCCGCTGGCGCCTGACGGCACCTGAGGCAGGACGATGGTTTCGTCGGCGAAATGCAGACTGGCCTGCGGTCGACCGGAATTATCGGTAAAAAATGAAATGTCGATATGGTTGCCGTTATCGCAGGTATAGGGGATGCGTTCGTCGTCGGCGATTGCAAGGATGGGAATGAACAGCAGCGGCAAATAGTGGAGTTTCATGGTTTTTCCGGCATGGGCAAGCGGGTCCAGTGACCGTTCTGCAGTCCTTCAAGGGGGCGGAAGGTGGACTTGTAGGCCATCTTCCGGCTACCGGCAATCCAGTAGCCAAGATAAAGGTAGGGCAATCCGATGGCCTTGCATTGCGCTACTTGCCACAGGATGTTGTAGATGCCGAAACTGGTGTGCGGGATGTCCGGGTCGTAGAAGGTGTAGACCGAAGAGAGGCCATCGTCGAGGACATCGATCAGACTGACCATGCGTACGATGCCGTCTTCGGAGAACTCCACCAGTCGGGTGTCGACGCGGCTTTGCAGCAGGAACTGGGCGTATTGTTCGTGGCTGTCTTCGTCCATGCCCCCGCCGGGGTGGCGGGTTTGCTGGTAGCGATTGTAGAGCGCGTAATGTTCGTCAAGATAAACCAGCGGCAGTTCACGGGCGCGCAGGTTGGCATGGTGCTTGGTGGCGCGACGCTGGCTGCGGTTGGGTTGCAGGTCGGCCACCGGCAGGCGTACGGGGACGCAGGCGTGACAGCAGTCGCAATGCGGACGGTAGGTGAATATGCCGCTGCGTCGGAATCCAGAACGGACCAGCGCACTGTAAATTTCGGCGTCGATGAGGTGGGCCGGGGTGGCGACCTGCGATCGGGCCTCATGGTCCGGCAGGTAACTGCACGGATAGGGGGAGGTCGCGTAGAACTGAAGCAACGAGTAAGGGAGCGCGGCGTCGTCTGGCAGAGACATGGCTTACCAGGCGGAATGGGCTGGCCGGGCGGGCCAGGTACTGCGCGGAGTACCTGCCGCGGTCAACGCCGATAATCGCGTCAAAAACGAATTTCTTGGGATTTCTCGGCCGCCGAGCGAGGCGAGGTGCGTGGTGTACATTTGACAGTCGATCATGCCGAATTGGTTGTCGAGAAGATACGCCACCAAGTGCGCAAAAGCGACCTTGGAGGCGTCAGTCCGATGCGAGAACATCGATTCGCCGTAAAACATCCGCCCGATGGCCAGTCCGTACAAACCGCCGACCAGCGTCTCGCCATCATAGGTTTCGACTGAATGGGCCCAGCCAAGTTCATGCAGTCGAACATAGGCCGCTTTCATCTCGACCGTAATCCAGGTGCCGTCCTGGCCTGGGCGAGGGGTAGTCGCGCAGGCGTCCATGGTGCCCGCGAAGTTGCTGTCAAAGCGGACTTCAAATTTTCCGGCGCGCAGGGTTTTTCGCAGCGAGCGGGTGAGTCGGAATTCTTCTGGGAACAGCACCATTCGCGGGTCGGGCGAGTACCACAGCGGCAAGCCATCGACAGTACCCCACGGGAATATGCCTTGCCGGTAAGCCATCAGCAGGCGGTCTGGCGGCAGGCCGCCACCGACTGCAAGCAGACCGCCCATATCTTCACGGGCCAACTCAACCGGCGGAAATGGGTCGAGTGCGCCGAGATATGGAATCATGGGTGATGAAACTGCGGTTTGAAGATGATCGTGGCCGGCAATCAGGCAATCCCGACACAGGGGGCTGGCGCCGCGGTGCGTGGCAATGCTGCAAGTCGATCTCTTGCAGTTTTTAGTCTGAGCAGAGAATGTACGTCTGGCGTCATTCCATCATGCGACTTGCCGCTAACGCTCTGGATTGCCATTGGCAGCGCTGGTGGTCAGTGACCGTTCTTGGGGCGTGGCGAGGTGTGATGAGCCTCGTGTTCATCCAGAAAAAGCAGATCCATGCTCAAGAGATTGGTTTCCGTACCAAACTGGCTTGGCGTGTCCAAGCCATCGTTGGTCAGAATGTTGTCGTCCCGGGTAAATTCGATGATATTGCTATCAGGTTTGCTCTCCGGGAGCGTTGGTGCCTCGAGGTCGACAGATTTTGGTGCTGACGCCAGCGCAGCCGCAAGGCCGTCGGGCATGTGGGCGCCGTGTTGGAGCAGCAGGGCCACGACTTCCTGATGTCCCTTCCGCAATGCCAAGCGCAATGGCGCACCGGGTCCGTCACTGGTCGCTGCATTCACGTTGGCACCGCGATTCAGCAACTCCCGGATAATCGGCAGGTTGCCTTCGAAGCAGGCCGTACGCAGCGGAAGGCCGCTAAAGCCATGCATGTCAGGCGTCTCGATATCGGCACCATCATCGAGGGCGCTGATGACAGCGGTTAACCGTCCAGCATGGATTCCTTCGATCAAATTGCTTGTGGTAATTCCCTTGGTAGTCATTTTTCAATTTTCTCGACGACTCAGGAATTGTAGGCAATTACAGGCGCTTTGGCGAGAACTGCTGACACTCAAAAACTGAGTGATCGCCAATGCGTGTTGACGCATTTTCCTGGCGAAAAAAAAGCGGCATGTCTGCCGCTTCTTATTAGTTACCTTCAAGTATTCGTCGGGCGCCGTTGTAGCGCGTCATCCAGTAACTATTGTCCATGCTTTCTACGCGAACTTCTGCACCGGTACGCGGCGCATGCAAAAAATGGTTGTCGCCAAGGTAAATGCCTACGTGCGAGAAAGTGCGGCGCATCGTATTGAAAAATACCAGGTCACCCGGCTTGAGTTGATTGGCGTCGATTTGCTCGCCGACTTCACTCATTTCTCGAGCAGTGCGTGGCAAGCTGGCACCGATACTGTTCTTGAATACCAGACGCACAAAACCGCTGCAATCAAGCCCGCTGCTTTCGTCATTGCCACCGAAACGGTAGCGAACGCCAACCAGCTTCAGTCCTTGCAGGATGACATCCTGCGCAGCGTTGGTGTAACGTTCAAAAAATGATTGTTGTTCTTCTGACTTGCGGACTGGTTCTGCTGCGAAAGACGCGCTGACTCCGCCGACGAACAGCGAAGTAGCAAGAAAAAGGGAGGCAAGTATTTTTTGCATAGCTTTGAAATATATTTGAAAAGTGAGCAACTGTAAAGCTGGAGGAAAATTCACCCAGCGTAACTATGTTCATCCTCCGTAATTATGAATACAATTTCCCTCCCGAGGAGTGAGGCAAACTATGGATTCTTTCAAGGTATTGCTCATTGAAGAACGTGATGGCAAGGTGACCAGTGGTTTTGTCCAGATGGATGAAAGCCAGCTGGATACCGGCGATGTCACGATTCGGGTTGCCTACTCAAGCATCAATTACAAGGATGCCCTGGCGGCGACGGGTTCCGGCAAGATCATTCGCCGCTTCCCGTGCGTCGGCGGAATAGATCTCGCCGGTACCGTCATCACGAGCGGTGACTCGCGCTTCATGCCTGGTGATCAGGTCATAGCGACCAGTTTCGATATCGGGGTTGCACATCATGGGGGCTACGCCGAAATAGCGCGGGTGCCTGGTGACTGGGTGGTGCCGCTGCCAGATGGCTTGTCGCTCTATGACGCCATGGCGTTGGGCACCGCCGGGTTCACCGCTGCGCTTGGTGTGGTGCGCATGGAAGAGAACGGGCTTCGCCCCAATAAAGGGCCGGTGATCGTTACCGGCGCGACGGGCGGCGTTGGTAGCCTGGCTGTTGATATGCTGTCCAGCATCGGCTACCACGTGGTCGCGCTCACCGGGAAGGAGAGCGAGGCCGATTACTTGCGCCGCCTGGGTGCGGCGGAAGTGATGTTGCGGCAGAATCTGGATCTGTCGAAAATCCGACCGCTGGATCGGGCGCGTTGGGCGGGTGCAGTCGACAATCTGGGTGGAGACGTATTGGCGTGGATTGCCAGCACCATGGAGCAGGGCGGTACCATCGCCAGCATCGGGTTGGCCGCGAGCATGTCCTTGAATACTACCGTGGCGCCCTTCATCCTTCGCGGGGTTTCCTTGCTCGGTATTGATTCGGGCTATATCCGTGAGCCATACCGCAGCGGTGTCTGGCAGCGCTTGGCGACTGATTTGCGCCCGCCGCACTTGGCGGAAATGTCCCGTCGCATAACGTTTGATGAGCTTCCCGCCACCTTTGGTGAATATATCGCCGGGCGTGCCAAAGGACGTGTGGTGGTGGAAATTGGTGGAGGCTGACGTGGCTGAATTGCCACGTATTCTGATCGTTGACGACTCCCGGGTTGTCCGGGTTTCACTTATTCATCATCTGAAGGGGTATTACGAGGTCCGGGAAGAATGTGATGGGGAAGCTGCGTGGCAGTCTCTGGTTGTCGATCATTCGATACGCGCGGTGATTTCCGATTTGCAGATGCCCAAACTGAATGGATTTGAATTACTTGAGCGTGTTCGCACTTCAAAGTTGCGACGCCTGCAGCAGTTGCCGTTCATTCTGGTTTCCGGGGAAGAAACCGAAGAGGAGCGAGCTAAGGCCAAGGTGCTCGGCGTATCCGATTTTGTGACGAAGGGGGCGGGAAGCACGGAAGTGTTGACCCGTCTGAATAACTTGCTTGTCTTGAGTAGCGCACAGGAAAATCTGGACGCTGGTCGAGAACAAATGGTTCAGGATCCGGTGAGCGGATTGTTTACACGAAAATATCTGGAATTACAGGCGGCGCAAGCGCTCTCGCATGCGGCCAGGCACGGCCTTGATGTTAGCGTGATGGTGCTCGGCTTTGATGGCTTCGACGGGTTGCGCGAGCGCCTGGGCGCGAATGTGGCGGATGAGGTCAGCAACCGCTTCGCCAAGATGCTGGCTGGCAAGATGCGTCAGGAAGATAGTCTGGGTCATTATAGCGCCGGGCAATTTTCGATCATTTCACCAGGAACGGCGCCGGCCTTCTGTGCCACGTTTGCAGAACGCGTGCGCGAGGCAGTCGAGGTGGCGCGGTTGTCGGTTCAGGGGGAGACGGTTGCGCTGACGGTCAGTATTGGCTTGGCCAGTGTTCCCACGGATCGTGTCAGTTCAGCCGGGGCGTTGCTGGACATGGCCGGGGAACGGATGCAGGCAGCCATGCTTGCCGGGGGAAATCGAACCGAGTCGGGCGGAATTTTGCCGGCTACGCGGCCGATTTCAATCCATCACGCATTGGAATTGTTGGCCGCCAATCGGGAGGCGCCGGTCATTCCTCATCTGCCGTCGCTGGCCGAGCGCTTGTTGCCTTTGTTGCGGTTGATGAATCAGGAATTGGGGCTGACTTTGCCAGTGGCAGAGATTGAGTACCTTTTGTGCGAACGGAAATTGAATAATAACTAGTCCGTTCTTTGTTGTGAGTTGTGCAGGAAAACCTAGCTAGAGGGAATTTTATGGCGACATACAAAGAGTTTCACCAGTACTCGATCGAAAAACCGAATGAGTTCTGGACTGAGCAGGCCCAGCTTGTTGATTGGAATGAACCGTTTACTCAGGTTTGCGACTATTCCCGTCCTCCGTTTGCAAAATGGTTCGTTGGTGGCAAGACCAATCTCTGCCACAACGCGGTTGACCGTCATGCCGCAAAGCGTCCAAACGACAAGGCACTGATCTTCATTTCGACTGAAACGGATGAAGAAACGGTTTACAGCTTCGCCGAACTGCAGCGCGAAATTGAGCGCATGGCAGCGATTTACCAGAGTCTGGGCGTCAAGAAAGGCGATCGTGTCCTGATTTACATGCCGATGGTCGCTCAGGCCTGTTTCGCCATCCTGGCCGCAACCCGCATTGGTGCCATTCACTCGGTCGTATTTGGTGGTTTCGCATCTGGTTCTCTGGCGACCCGTATTGACGATGCCAAGCCGGTGCTGATTGTCTCGTCGGACGCCGGCATGCGCGGTGGCAAGGCTGTTCCTTACAAGCACCTGCTTGATGAGGCGATTGATCTGGCTGAACACAAGCCGGCCAAGGTGCTGATGATTGATCGTGGGCTGGACAAGGAATTCAACAAGGTTGCTGGTCGCGATGTTGACTACGCTACCGAGCGTACCAAGTTCATGGATGCAAAGGTTCCCTGCGAATGGCTGGAATCGTCCGAACCTTCATATATTCTTTACACCTCGGGTACGACGGGCAAGCCGAAGGGCGTACAGCGGGATACCGGTGGTTATGCCGTGGCGCTTGCTTCCTCGATGAAGCACATCTACTGCGGTGGCGAAGGTGAAACTTTCTTCTCGACGTCGGACATCGGCTGGGTGGTCGGTCACTCCTACATCATCTACGGTCCGCTGATCGCCGGTATGGCCACCGTGATGTACGAAGGTACGCCGCTGCGTCCGGATGCTGGCATCTGGTGGCAGATCGTCGAGAAATACAAGGTGACGGTCATGTTCTCGGCACCGACCGCTGCCCGTGTATTGAAGAAGCAGGATCCGGCTTTCATGCACAAGTACGACCTGTCGTCGCTCAAGCACATTTTCATGGCAGGGGAACCGCTGGATCAGCCGACTCACGAATGGTTCATGACCGAGTTGCAGAAGCCGGTGATCGATAACTACTGGCAGACCGAAACCGGTTGGCCGATGCTGTCCGCCCTGCCGGGTGTCGAGAAGACGACGATCAAGTACGGGTCGCCATCTTTCCCCGTTTATGGTTACAACCTTCAGATCTTCCGTGAAGATGGTTCGGTCTGCGGTGCCAACGAGAAGGGTATTGCCGCGGTTATTCCGCCGCTGCCGCCAGGCTGCTTGTCGACTGTCTGGGGTCAGGACGACCGATTTGTTTCTACCTACTTCACCCTGTTCAAAGAGCCGCTGGTTTACTCGTCCTATGACTGGGCGATCAAGGATGACGACGGCTATTTCACCATCCTTGGCCGTACCGATGACGTGATCAACGTGGCTGGCCATCGTTTGGGAACCCGGGAAATTGAAGAAGCCATCCAGAACCACGCAGCAATTGCCGAAGTGGCGGTGGTGGGTGTCGAGGACAAGCTGAAGGGGCAAGTGCCAATGGCATTTGCTGTGGTCAAGGATGCGTCCAGAGTGGCGACACCGGAGCTGGTCAAGGCGCTGGAAAAAGAGGTGTTTTCTACGGTGGACGGCATTTTGGGCGCAATTGGCCGGCCGGCACGAGTGCACTTCGTGACCGGGTTGCCCAAGACGCGTTCAGGCAAGATGCTGCGCCGCTCGCTGCAGGCGCTGGCTGAGGGCCGCGATCCAGGCGATCTGACGACGATCGATGATCCTTCCACTCTGGAGCAAATCAAGAAAGCGCTGGCTAGTTAAGCGAAATTCTTTCCTGATCAAACCCGCCGACCTGAGTTGGCGGGTTTTTTTACGGCTGGAATTTTAATTTTCCCCTTTTTTCCCGGTTGACCGTAGCAATGGCCTGGGGCGCCGTGCCCGGGGAAGGCTGTGTCTTGGACGGCTTTTAATCCGCTCTTCCAGCCGGTCGTGAGGGTGGGTGGTAGAATGCTGGCCAGTTCTACCACTCCGTCGTATTGAGCAAATGATTTACGAAACCGTCGCCGCCGTTGATTTGGGCTCCAATAGCTTCCGTTTGCAGGTCGGGCGGGTGGTGGATGATCAGATTTATACCCTGGATTCCATGAAAGAGCCGGTTCGTCTGGCATCGGGCCTGATGCCGGATAAACGTTTGGATGCGGCAGCCCAGGCGCGAGCTCTGGATGCGTTACGTCGGTTTGGCGAGCGTCTGCGGGGGCTGGACAAGGGGGCGGTCCGGGTAGTGGCGACCAATACCTTGCGCGTCGCCAAAAACGCATTCGAATTTCTCCCGTTGGCTGAAGAGGCGCTGGGGTTTCCCATCGAGATCATTGCCGGACGTGAAGAGGCGCGCCTGATCTATATTGGAGCTTCCCATTCGCTGCCAAGCGCAGCGCACAAGCGATTGGTCATCGATATTGGCGGTGGCTCTACTGAATTCATCATTGGCAAGCGGCATGAGCCACAACTGATGGAATCCTTGTACATGGGCTGTGTCACGTACACCCTGCGCTTTTTTCCGGATCGCCGGATTGATCGCAAGCGTCTGCGTGAAGCACAAGTGGCGGCTGCCAAGGAAATCGAGCTGATTGCCCATGATTATCAGCGGCTTGGCTGGAAAGAGGCCGTTGGATCGTCCGGGTCGGCGCGAGCAATTGCCGATGTGCTGGAATTGAACGGCATGAACCCGAATGGCGAAAGTGGAATTACGCGTGTCGGGCTCGATAAGTTGTGCGCGCTGCTCATCAAGGCCGGCTCGGCTGAAGCGCTGGATCTGCCCGGTATCAAGGGCGATCGCCTGCCTGTATTTCCCGGTGGTGTGGCGATCATGTCGGCCATCTTCGAAGAGCTTGATATCGAACGTATGTCATACGCCGATGGCGCTTTGCGCCTCGGTGTTTTGTATGATCTGCTGGGGCGTTTTCATCATCACGACATGCGTGATTCGACGGTTGCTCAGTTCCGTCGCCGTTATCAGGTCGAAGGTGATCAGGTGGAGCGTGTCGAGGCGACCGCTATTTCAGCCTTGACCCAATTGGCTGAGGGGGCGCCGACGGAAGCTGATGTACAGTTTCTTTCCTGGGCTTGTCGCTTGCATGAAATCGGTATTTCGGTGGCGCACAACGCTTATCACAAGCATGGGGCTTATATTCTGGCTCATGCAGACATGCCAGGGTTTTCCAGGAAAGATCAGGGGCGCCTGGCGATGCTGGTGCTCGGTCATCGCGGCAAACTTGAAAAGCTGGGGGCCATGGCGGCAACAGATAGCGCGTGGGATTTGATTTTTTGCCTTCGGCTGGCCGTGTTGTTACACCGTACCCGGGATGATCGGGCCATTCCTGCCTGGCGGGCGAGTCGAAGTGGCAATGGCTATCTGATTGAGTTGCCCGCCACCTGGCTAGCGGCGAATCCATGGACGGCTGCAGCCTTTGGTGAAGAGTCGGCTGTCTGGAAACAACTGGGCAGAGAATACGTTGTCTTGTCTAAACCGGCGAGGAAAATCGCATGAGCCATCTCCCCAGCTTGCGGGCCGAGCCGGGGAGAATAGTACTGTCCGGAAGCTGGACGCTGGCTGAAATGCTGCCGCAGATGCCGGCCTTGCAGCTTGAGTTGGCTACGCATTCGCAAACTGCCACCCATTGGGATTTATCGGCCGTTACCCGGCTGGATAGCGCCGCTGCAGTACTCCTGTGGCGTACTTGGGGTTCGGCCTGGCCGAGCAGCCTCGCGGTCAGCGACCTGCATCGGCAATCCCTGGCGCGCGTTGCGGAACTGCCTCGGGAATTGCCTGAGCACATAAGGCCAAGGGTCGTCTTTCCGGAGATGGTCGGGGCTTTGCTGCTGAAGGCGCTGGCCAATCTGCAGGGAATGATTGTGCTCTTTGGGCGGCTGCTCCTCGATACGGCGTATCTGTGCCGCCATCCGATGGACATTCCGTGGAAAGAGTTTACGGCCAACGTCTACAAGGCGGGGACGCAGGCCTTGACCGTCACGGCGCTGGTGGGCTTTCTGATCGGTGTGACCATCAGCTATCTTTCAGCGCTGCAACTGAAAAGTTTTGGCGCTGATTTGTTCATCGTCAATATTCTCGGCATTTCCATCGTTCGGGAATTGGGGCCTGTCCTGGTGGCCGTGCTGGTGGCCGGGCGTTCAGGTTCCGCGATGACCGCTCAGATCGGGGTGATGCGGGTGACCGAAGAGATTGACGCCTTGTCGACCATGGGTATCTCACGGAGCATTCGTGTCGTTTTACCCAAGATTTTCGGGTTGACCGTAGCAATGCCCCTGCTGGTCTTGTGGACGTCGGCGGTGGCCTTGTTGGGCGGCATGCTCGCTGCCTTGCTGCAACTTGATTTGTCGCTGGTTTATTTTCTCGAAAATCTGCCGCGAGCATTGCCGGTGGCAAATTTGGTGATCGGTTTGGGCAAAGGCTTGATGTTTGGCTTTGTCATCGCCATTGTCGCCTGTCATTTTGGACTGAAGGTCAAGCCGAATACGGAAAGTCTGTCGGCCAATACAACCAGCGCGGTCGTGACGGCAATTACGACGGTGATTCTCGTGGACGCCATTTTTGCAATTGTCACCCGTCAGATCGGTGTGCCGCAATTATGAAGCAGACGCCGGTCATCGAACTGAGCGGCGTCTGTACCAGTTTTCGTGGGCTGGTTGTTCATCGCGATCTCTCGTTGCGGGTGGAAGAAGGCCAGATCGTCGGGTTGCTCGGCGGCTCGGGCAGTGGCAAGACCACGCTACTGCGGGAAATACTCGGTCTGCTGACGCCCGATTCGGGTAGCGTTCGCCTTTTTGGTGTCGATCTCAACGATCCGGATGTTCGCGTGCAGCGTGATCTGCGCCGGCGTCTGGGCATGTTGTTTCAACAGGGCGCGCTGTTTTCAGCATTGTCCGTTTTCGACAATATTGCCTTTCCCTTGCGCGAATTGCGGTGTCTTGATTCGGACTGGATTCGCCGACTGGTGCATCTCAAACTGTCCATGGTCGGGCTGGCGCCGACGCATGGAAAATTGATGCCGGCGGAACTGTCGGGTGGGATGGTCAAGCGGGTTGCACTGGCGCGTGCGCTGGCGCTGGAACCGGAGCTCTTGTTGCTTGACGAGCCTACCGCAGGCCTCGACCCGGATCGGAGCCAGAACTTTGTCGAACTTGTCGGCGACCTGCAACGAGAGCTTGGATTGACGGTCATCATGGTGACCCACGACCTGAATACCCTGGCCGGTCTGGCCAGTCACGTGGCTGTGCTGGCTGATCAGCACATCATCGCGTTCGGCCCGAAGTCCGAGGTCATGACGGTCGATCACCCTTTTGTCACCGGCTTTTTTGGCGCAGATCGCCGGAAACTGCTTTAATGGGTAGTCATGGAAAACAAGTCATATGCCTTCGCTGCTGGTCTGTTCGCGCTTCTGCTTGGCGTTGCTGCGCTTTTGGCCTTGTACTGGTTGAGCGGCGGCAAGGACGAGTCACACGAATATATTGTCGTGACCAAGCAGAACATTGGAGGCCTCAATCCGCAGGCGCAGGTTCGCTACCGGGGGATACGCGTTGGCAAGGTCAGCGATATCCGTCTTGACCCTGAGGATTACAGCAATATTCTGGTGACGATTTCGGTCAATGGCGATGTGCCGCTGACCAAGGGGACTGTCGCCAAGCTGAATTATCAGGGGGTCACAGGACTGGCACATATCCTCCTGTTGGAAACCGGCAAGGATATGGCGCCGCTGAAACCGAATGATGCACAGCCTCCGCGTATCACGATGATTCCTTCATTGCTCGAGGAACTCGGTGAGACCGGCATGGCCACGCTGAAGCAGGCGCGCCAGATGATGGTGAGTGCCAATGCCATGCTCAATGACGAGAATCGTGCCCACTTGACGGCGACGCTGGTAAATCTGGAGGCTGCCTCGGTCAGCATGAAGCCCGCGCTTGAGAATTTGAACGTGACCTTGGGTCAAGTCAAAAAGCTGCTTGATGATCGCAATATCAAGCAGTTGTCGAAAGCAGCGGGGGAGGTCGGGCCCCTGCTATCCGATACGCGTATCCTGATTGGAAAAATGCAGGTGGCGACAGATAAACTGGATGTCGCCATTGGTGACGCGTCGGCCGGCGGAACGTCAGCGCTGATGCCGCGTCTGAACGAGCTGGCAACCGATTTTTCACTGACTTCTCGCCAATTGAGCCGCGTTCTTCGCATTCTGGAAGAGTCGCCGCAGGGACTGGTATTCGGGGCACCTGCCCCCTTGCCCGGTCCGGGCGAACCAGGATTCGATCCGGCCAGGGAGAAATAAGATGCGCTGGCCCTTCACGCTACTTCTTTGTCTCCTTGTTTCTGCTTGTTTTACGACCGGGAAGCGGGGGGGTGACACTGCCATGGCGACGTATGATTTTGGGCCGGCAGTGCCACGGCTTCTCGCCGAGTCACGCAAGCAAGCCTTGGCGGTCGAAGTTCGTGCGCCGCTGTGGTTTGATTCGCTGGGCATTGATTATCGACTGATGTACTTGGATGCCGCGCGTTTGCGTGAATATGCGACAGCGCGTTGGGCGGGGCCTCCCGCCCAGATGATTCAGCAGCGATTGATGCAGCAGCTTGATCTTGCGAGGGCCGGGCAGGGGCAGGCGGCTTGTCTTTTGCGGGTGGAAATTACCGAGTTCAGCCAGGTATTTTCCTCGCCGGAAAGCAGCAAGGGCGTCTTGCAAGGGCGTGCCGTGTTTCTTGATCGCTCGCGTCGTCAACTGGCCGAACTCGAACTGAATCTGGAACAACCGGCATCCAGTCAGGATGCAGCGGGGGGGGTTAGGGCCATGACCGCAAACGTCGCGCAATTGGCGATAGATTTACGGGCCTGGGAGCAAGGCTTGATTAATGCTGGAAAAGCCGCTGGCTGTTCAGGCTAGTCTGTAATAATCCGTTCGGCGATACGTTGCTTCAGGCTGGCAAGGTCTTGGTCGAATTGCGTGTAATGCATCAATGACAACCCAAAAACGCAGGCATAAAGGAGCAGGCTTCGGCTCTTTGCCTCGGCATCGGACATGCCCGTTGCGACGAATAGTTTGCGCGTACACTCCAATCGATAGAGGTCGACCGCTTCAACGACCTTGGCGGCACCGGGGTCGCGCCGTGCCCAGTCGCGTATCGCCAATTCAATCGACATCCCCTTGCGATTTTTGCTGGCACCATACAATTCGATGGCGTAATGCAATTGGTCGCGTTCATCGCCGACAGTGACCGATGTGGTTTTTTCAATGTCGAGGATGCGGCCTCGTTTCCATTGTTCCAATACGGCATCAAGCAGCGCTTGACGGTCCTTGAAGTGCCAGTAGAAACTACCTTTGGTAACACCGCATTTCTTGGCCAGCACCTCGACGCGCAGCCCGCTGATGCCTTCCCGTGCCAATACATCGATGGCTTCGTCGATCCAGCGATCCGGGTCGAGTTGAGTACGTGCTGCAGCAACTCGGCTGCGTGGCTTGAGTGATGGGGTTATGATTGGAGACTTGACAGGCTTATTTTCCATACGCTACCGTATGCATTTCCATACGACACAGTATGTTCATTGTGCTGGCTGGGTGATTGCCTGTCAAACAGAGGCGGCTAGTTAAAGAAATCCAACCGAGAAAAAGGAGAGGCTTGTGAAGATTCTTGTCCCAGTAAAACGGGTAGTAGATTACAACGTCAAGGTA